>JAABSQ010000644.1 GCA_011390315.1 Desulfobacteraceae bacterium | reverse complement strand
TCCTCCGTGGAGCGCGACAGGTCGGGAAATCGACCCTGGTCCGCCAGTTCGCGTCTCAAAATAAATTAGGGTTGCGCGAGGTCAATCTCGAACGCCATCTGTATCTGGACGATGTCTTTAAAACCTTGGATATCGAATACATCCTTCAGGAGCTTGAAGCGTTGGCGGGCGCGGACATCCGGGAACCGGACGCCCTGTTGTTTCTGGATGAAATCCAGGCGACGCCCCATGCGTTGCAGGCGTTGCGCTATTTTTATGAAGACCGGCCGGAAATCCTTGTCATGGCCGCCGGCTCCCTGCTGGAATTCGCGCTTTCAGATCATCATTTTTCCATGCCGGTGGGCCGGATCGAATATTTCCATTTGGGTCCCATGACCTTTAAAGAATTTCTTCATGCGGTCGAACCAGCCTTGGAAAAGTACATCCTCGACTATACCGTGGAAAAACGTCTTCCGGTTTCCGCTCATGAAAAACTGAAGAAACGGCAGCGGGACTATTTTTTTACCGGAGGCATGCCGGAAGCCGTATTTGCCTTCAAAGAGACCGCCTCCCTGACAGAAGTCTCCGAAATTCATCGATCCATCACCGAAACATATCAGGACGATTTTTCAAAATACGCCAAACACAAAGAACTGGCGTTGATGCAAAAGGTGTTTCGGCAAATCCCGCTTCTGTTGGGCAAAAAAATCAAATACAGCAACATTTCAGCGGAACACCGGGCAAACGAGATAAAGGACGTCATCGATCTGCTGGTCAAGGCTCGCGTATGTCATCGTGTCCATCACAGCCACTGCTCGGGTATTCCGCCGGAAGCCGGCATCAGTGAAAAAACCTACAAACTGATTTTCATGGACATCGGCATCGCCAACCATATTTGTGGAAACGACTGGCTGTACATCAGTTCGTTCATGGATAAGGAGCTGGTCAACGAAGGTGCTTTGGCTGAACAATTCATCGGGCAGCACCTGATTGCCGTCAAAAATCAGTCGCCGCAGGTCTGCTACTGGGTTCGGGAAGAAAAATCCGCTAACGCCGAAGTGGATTATGTGACATCACAGGGCAACCTGATCCTGCCGGTGGAGGTAAAAGCCGGGAAAAGCGGTTCCCTCAAATCCCTTCACCAGTTTGTGTTGCGGAAACAAACCGACATCGCGGTACGCTTTGACCTGAACATGCCTGCATGGCAACGCGTACGCCATTCGACCGCCGGCAAACAAGGGATGGAAACAGCCGAGTTTCGACTCCTTTCTCTACCCTTGTACATGGCGGAGGAGTTGCCGCGTCTCATCGATCATATTAGAATGACCCAAGGATAATCTTTAATTCCCGGCGCCTTTGTCCGGCGCCATCTGCTGAATGATCGCCTGAATCTTGGGATTTTCCATCAGCTCCATGAACTTGGGGTTGTCCTGAAGGCTTTCCACATCCCCGGACATGACCATCCCCATGATCTCCGGGTCCTGAAGAATCCGCTTCATATCCGGGTCGTTTCGCAGGGAAAAAACCATCCCGAGCAGGCCCGGATTGCTCAGCACCGACTGCTTCATCGACTCCACGTCTTCCTGGTTGGGAGCCCTGTCCGCCTGTTGAGAGAGGGTATCGGGTATCGGCCTGGCCGCGGCCCCCGGCTCCCGTATGGCCTGAATGGCCGAGTCCTGGACCTCCAGCTCGCCCATGGTTTCCGATCGCAGGGTGTAGACCCCTTCCTTGTAAGCGACCACCTCCGCCAGAAGGACGCTGCCGTCGCTGAGCACCACTTCCCGCATCTGGCCCGCCGACGCGAACCCGCCCAGGATTGAGAGCACACCGAAAACAGCCGCGAAAAAGCCGATGATGACGAATGAACCGAGAAACTTGCCTTTTTTCATTGGATCTATGACCTCCTTGGGATGTCCCCTACCGGGGACATCTGGATATTGATACAATTGGTCAATTATAAGACACGGCTCGCCTTATGCAAGTAGATCCTTTCCGTTTTCAGGTCAGCACCGGGCCGGGGGCCGCATGTTTCTGTTCATCGTCCTGGGCCTGGGCCACGGTAATGGCCATGACGTTGACCACGTTCTCCATGTCGGTGTTCCGCTGGAGTACGTTGAAGGGCCGGCTGATCCCCATCAAAAGCGGCCCTACCGCCTTGAATCCGCCCAGCCGGTCGAGGAGCTTGTAGGCCACGTTGCCGGCGGCCAGCTCCGGAAAGATCAGCACATTGGCCGGCTGCCCCAGCCGGTTGAAAGGAAAATCGCCCTTGAGGATCTCTTCGGTGACCGCCGTGTCCGCCTGCATCTCCCCGTCGATAACCAGGTCGGGCCGCCGCTCCAGGGCGATCTCCACGGCCCGGGCCACCCGTTTGGCGTCGGGATGGCGGGTGCGGCCGAAGTTGGAAAACGAGAGCATGGCCACCCGGGGGGTGATGTCGAAAAACTCGGCCATTTCGGCGGTGAGCAACGCAATCTCCGCCAAATCCTGGGAGGTCGGGGTGATGTTGACGGTGGCGTCGGCAAACAGCATGGTGCGGTTCCGGGAGAGCATCAGATAGACCCCGGCCACCTTGTCGATCCCGGTCCGCCGGGGAATCACCTGAAGCACCGGCCGAATGGCGTTGGGATAGGTATGCATGATTCCGTGGACCTGGCCGTCCACCACCCCTTCCCGCACCATCATGGCGCCGAAGACATAGGGGTTTTTGAGCTGAAGCCGGGTCTCGTCCAAGGACCAGCCCTTGCGGGCCCGCAGCTGAAAGAGCTTGTCCGCGAACGTTCCGAAGAGGCTGCTCTTGAGCGGATCGACGATCTCGAGCCCCGAGAGCGGGATGTGAAGGCTCTCGGCCAGGGCCCGGATTTCGGCTTCGTTCCCCAGCAGAACCGGATGGGCGATCCCGTCCTGGGCCGCGTGGTGGGCCGCCCGCAGAATCACCGGATGGGTCCCCTCGGGAAGCACGATCCGCTTGGGGTCCTGTTCGGCCCGAAAGATGATCTTTCGCATGATCTCCCGCTCGGGGCCGAGAATCGCCTCCAGCCGCTGCATGTATTGCGCCTTCGGGGGCAGCCCCACCCGGGCCACCCCGGTTTCCACTGCGGCCTCGGCTACCGCCGGCACCACCTTGAGCAGCACCCGGGAGTCGAGGGGCTTGGGAATGATGTACTCGGGCCCGAACCGGATCGGCTTGCCGCCGTAGGCCCGAATCACCGAATCGGGGACATCCTCCCGGGCCAGCTCGGCGATGGCGCGAACGGCGGCGGCCTTCATCTCCACGTTGATGGCGGTGGCCCGCACGTCCAGGGCACCGCGAAAGATGAAGGGGAACCCGAGTACGTTATTGACCTGGTTGGGATAGTCGGACCGGCCGGTGGCCACGATGGCGTCGGGCCGGGCTTCCTTGGCCTCGTCGTAGCCGATCTCCGGGTCGGGGTTGGCCAGGGGGAAGATGATCGGCCGGTCGGCCATCATTCGAATGAGTTCGGGGGTGAAGGCGCCCTTGACCGAGAGCCCCACCAGCACATGGGCCCCTTTGACGGCGTCCTCCAGGGTGCGCAGGGGGGTGTCGGCGGCCACCGCCTCCTTGTAGGGGTTCATGCCGTCGGTGCGGCCTTTGTAGATCACGCCCCGGGAATCGGCCATAATCAGGTTTTCCCGCTTGACGCCCAGCTCCATGTACATCTTGGCGCAGGCGATGGCGGCGGCCCCGGCGCCGTTGACCACGACTCGAAGGTCTTCCATCTTCCGGCCGGTGAGTTCGACGGCGTTGAGCAGGGCCGCGGCCGAGATGATGGCGGTGCCGTGCTGGTCGTCGTGAAAGACCGGGATATTCATCTGCGCGATGAGCTGTTCCTCGATATAAAAGCAGTCGGGGCCCTTGATGTCTTCCAGGTTGATGCCGCCGAAGGTGGGCTCCAGAAGCTTGACGGTGCGGATGAACTCGTCCGGGTCGCTGGTGTCGACTTCGATGTCGAAGACGTCCAGGTCGGCGAACCGCTTGAAGAGCACGCCCTTGCCCTCCATCACCGGCTTGCCGGCCAGGGGGCCGATGTTGCCCAGGCCCAGCACGGCGGTGCCGTTGGTGATGACCCCGACCAAGTTGCTTCGGGCGGTATAGTCGTAGGAGAGATCGGGATTTTCCTGGATTTTGAGACAGGGAATGGCCACGCCGGGGGTGTAGGCAAGGCTGAGGTCCGACTGGGACATGCAGGGTTTGCTGGGAACGACCTCGATTTTGCCGGGTCGGGGTTCTTTGTGGTATTTGAGCACTTCTTTTTCAAAGGACATGGTCCACCTCGTTTCGAATGGGGTTGAGCCCGATTTTTTACCACGATTTCTTCTTTTATCCAAAACCTTTTATGGTTCAGACCCTGACCCCGGCAGATGCACCGAAAACACACTCCCCTTCCCCACCGTACTCTCCACATCCACCCGGCCGCCGTGGGCCTGGATGATGTGTTTGACAATGGCCAGCCCGAGGCCGGTGCCGCCCTGTTTGCGGTTTCTGGATTTGTCCACCCGGTAGAAGCGCTCGAAAAGCCTCGGCAGGTGTTCGGCCGGCACCCCCATGCCCTGGTCCTGTACGCGAATCACCACCGCTTCTGCCGATTTTTCGGCGGAGATACGGACCGCGCTCCCTTCCCGGCTGTACTTGACGGCGTTTTCCACCAGATTGACCACCGCCTGCTCCAAAAAGGGGGAGTTGATCTGAGCCGTCAGGTCTGCGGGGCAGTCGACGTGAACGGCGATCTCCTTCTGGTCGGCGGCGGTGCGGCAGACCTCCACGGCGCCGTCGATAACCGGCTTGATCCGCTCGCTCTGAAGGGCGATCCCCCGCTGGCCCTTCTGCTCGATCTCCGAGAGCTTCATCAGGTCTTCGATAATGGCGGTGAGCCGGTTGACGTGGGTGTCGATAATCTCCAAAAACCGCTCGGCCTCGGCCGGGTTGTCCTTGGCCCCTTCCCGCAGAGTCTCCACGAATCCCTTGATGGCGGTGAGCGGGGTCTTGATCTCGTGGGAGACATTGGCGGCGAAATCCCGGCGCATGTTTTCCAGCTGCCGCAGCCGGGTGATATCGTGGAAGACGATCAGCGTCCCCAGGCGGCGGTCCTTAGCGTCGCAGAGTGGAGAGCTGTGGGAGCTGAGAATGCACTCCCCGTCCAGATACAGGGTCACCTCCCCTTCGGTGGGGCCTTCCTCCGAGAGGGCCCGGCGCACGAACCGGTGCAGCTCGGGATTTCGAATCACCTCCTGAATGGACCGCCCCTCCAGGTGCCAGGGGTCCCGCTTGAACATTCGGGCCGCGGCCTGGTTGATGTTGAGGACCCGTTCCTCCGGATCCACCGCGATGACCCCCTCCAGCATGCTGGAGAGCACCGCTTCGGATTCGTTCCGCTGCCGGATTACCGTTTCGATACGATTGCTCAGGTCGGCGGCCATCTGGTTCATGGCCCGGGCCAGACGGACCATCTCCAGGGATTGCGGGGTGGGCAGGCGGTAGTTGAGATTACCGGCGGCGAATGCTTCGGCCCCTTTGCGCATTTCTTGAATGGGACGGGAGATCCGGCGGGAGATATAGAGGCTCACCCCGGCGGCCAGCAGGGCCACGATCAGGCCCACCAGCAGGTTTCGGAATTGAAGGGTCCCCTGCTTCCGGTCGATGATGTCCACCGGTAACGAGGTACGGACCACGGCCAGGGACCGGCCCTTCTCCTGAATGGCCACCGCCACGTACATCATGCGGGCATGGATGGTATCGCTGTAGCGGACGGCGTTCCCGGCCCGGTCCCCCAGGGCCTGGAGGAATTCCGGACGATCCGAATGGTCGGCCATATTCACTGGATCCTCTTCGGAATCGCCCACCACCCGGCCGTCGGGGAGAATCACGGTAATCCGGGTGCCGGAGCGTTGTCCTGCCGATTTGCAGACCGCGTCGATGGCGGCGGCGTCGAGGGGGGTGAGAAGCGGGACGATCTGTCCCTGTAGAAGCCGGGCCCGGGCCCTCAGATCATCGGCGGTCTGGCTGAGATAGAACCGCTCCAGGGTATAGGAGTTGTAGAGGGTAATCGCCAGCAGGGCCATCAGCGTAACCAGCAGATAAGAGGGATAGAGCCGCCAGAAAAGGGGACGGGGGGGTTTCATGCAATCTCCTTGAACCGGTAGCCCACGCCCCGAACCGTCTCGATGTAACTGCCGCAGCCCCCCAGTTTTTTGCGCAACCCCACGATCTGCACGTCCACACTTCGGTCGGTGACCGGGTAGTTGTCGCCTCTCACCGCATCCACAATCTGGGACCGGGTGAAGACCCAGCCGGGCCGCCGGCTTAAAAACAGCAGAATCTGGAATTCGGTATAGGAGAGATCCACCTCTTTGCCGCGCACCGATACCTTGCGGCGGCCGGGATCCAGAATCAGGTCATCGGTCTTCACCACCGCGGCTTTGTCGGGCTGGACCTTATCGGTTCGCCGGACCACCGCCCGGACCCGGGCGTTGAGGATTTTGGGGCTGAAGGGCTTGGTGACATAGTCGTCGGCCCCCAGCTCCAGCCCGGTGACCACGTCCCGTTCTTCGCCCTTGGCGGTCAGCATGATGATGGGGATGTCCCGGGTCTTCGCCTCGTCTTTCAGCAGCTTGGCCACTTCGAGCCCGCTGATCCCCGGGAGCATCAGGTCCAGGACGATCAGGTCCGGAGAATCGTCCCGGGCGATCTCGAGGGCCGCCTCTCCGGTTTCGGCGCAGACCACCCGGTAGCCCGCCGCGGACAGGTTGTACCGAACCAGTTCGAGGATGTCTTCCTCATCGTCCACGACAAGGATCCGTTCTTTGGCCATTTCGTCCATTTCCTGAGGGTCGTTTTGTTCAGCCGGCATCATAACAAGACTCCTGGGTTTTCCGCAATAAATATTGATTGTGATGTAAGGTTATTTTCCATATCATGTTCACAGAATACCCTATCGACTTTGTCAGGCGAATGTTAGAAAATGATTAAATCAGGAGAAAACATGAACTGGAAATCGATTTACGAGGCCTATCCGGTGAACCGGGACATGATATGGCTCAACAACTGCGGCACCACCCCGGCCGGAAAACACAACCGGGAAGCCATGGCCGTCTTGATGGAGGGATACTCCCGAAGAGGGGTCCTGGCCGGGGCCGCCGATCTGCCGAAAATCGGCGCCCGTATCAAGGCGATCCTGGCCGATCTGTTGCATTGCGGCCCGGAAGAGGTGGCCCTGGTCCACAACACATCCGAGGGGATGAATTTCATCTCCCACGGCCTCGCCCTGGAACCGGGGGACGAAATCATCCTGCTCGAAAACGAATACCCCAGCAATGTCTATCCCTGGCGCCACTGGGCCCAAAAGGGGATTACCCTGCGCACCGCACCCATGGGGGAGAATCCGGCCGATTTTCTGGAGGGGCTTCGAAAACAGGTCGCCGACCGCACCCGGGTTGTCGCGGTTTCGGCGGTCCACTGGTGCACCGGCATGCCCCTGCCCCTGGCGGAGATCGGCGCGATCTGCAAAGACCGGGGAATCACCTTCGTGGTGGACGGGGCCCAGGGCGTGGGCATGCAGCCGATGGATGTCGAAAAGATGCACATCGATTACATGGCCTTTTCCGCCTGGAAATGGCTGATGGGGCCGGTGGGGTTGGGGGCGATGTATATCCGGAAGGAAAAACTGGCCGATCTCGAACCGATCTTTATCGGCACCGATTCGGTGGTGGATGCGGAGGAATACCTGCCTTACAAGGAGGATCTCAAACCCGATGCGGACCGCTTCACTTTCTCCTCGCCCAGCCTCAACGACTGGGTCTATTTTCTGGCCTCCCTCGAGTTTTTACGCAACATCGGCTTTGAAACCGTCAGGAATCGCATTTTCGAGCTGACCGACTACCTCAATCACCAGTTGAAACAACTCGGTTTTCACATCTGCGCGGACCGGTTTCCAGACCACCCCACCGGCATCACGGTCTGCGAAAAGGAAGGTGTGCCTGCCGGTCACATTCTATCCGGGCTCAAGGCCCGCCGAATCGTCGCGGCCGAGCGGCTGGGGAGAGTCCGGCTTTCGCCCCACATTTATCTGTCCACACAGCAGCTGGACGAAGCGGCCCGGGCCCTGGCGGACATCTGCGGCGCTCCCCGCTATTCAGCCTGAACCCTTTTATCCCATGGCCTATACAATGGCGCTTTTTGATCCATGCCTGCCCAAGGAGAAACCAATGAATTCCAAGAACCAAAGGCCGTCTGAAAAATCCCCCGAAAAGACCCGGTTCCGGCCCGGTCTTCTATCCCGAATCCTTGAATGGCTGACCCGGGGAGCTGAAAAAGCCGCCCGTGAAGGCAAGACCTGCACCACATGACAGAGGAAATAGCGTGAATCCGCGGTCTGCGGCATTCCCGATCGACCGGAAACGGTACCGCCGGGTGCGATGGTTTTTCCTCAAGGTTTTTCTGGAAATCCTCTGGCGGGACGTATTTCTGAACCGGCCGGTGCTCCGGTGGTTCCGCTCTCCGGCCCTGGACCGGTGGCGAATGACCGCCCGTCGGTTCCGCGGCCTGGCCGTGGAAATGGGCGGGGTCATGATCAAGCTGGGGCAGTTTCTGTCCATTCGGGTGGACATCCTGCCGGTGGAGGTGACCCGTGAATTGGCCGGGCTTCAGGACGAAGTCCCCCCCGAACCCTTCGAGGCGATCCTGGCTCAGATCGAGGCCGATTTCGGGCGGCCCGCCGGCAAGGTGTTCCGGCATATTTTCCCGACCCCTTTGGGCGCGGCCTCCCTGGCCCAGGCCCACCGGGTGGTCCTGCCCTCGGGGGAGGATGCGGTGGCCAAGGTCATGCGGCCCGGCATCGGGGTACTGGTGGAGACCGACCTGGCCGCGGTGGAACTGGCCTTTCGGTGGCTGAAACTGTTTCGGCGGGTCCGGGAGCGGGCCGACCTCGACTGGGTCTTCGAGGAGTTCAGCGCCATCACCCGGGCGGAACTCGATTTTTCGGCCGAGGGGCGAAACGCAGAGCGGTTGGCCGAGGATTTCGCCGACGATTCCCGCCTCTACATTCCCCGGGTCCATTGGAATTTTTCCGGCCGCCGCATTCTGACCCTGGAAAATGTCGGCTACATTAAAATCGGGGACGTGGCCGCCCTTCAAGCCGCCGGCATATCTCCGCCAGAAGTGGCCGACCGGCTCTACAGTCTCTACATGCGCCAGGTTTTTGAGACTCATTTCGTTCATGTGGACCCGCACCCCGGCAATCTCTTCGTTCGGCCCCTGCCCACGCCGGAAGAAGCGGCCGAGGGCGTTACCGGATTCGCTCCCGGAGAACCGCCCCCCTACCGGCCGGATCGGCCCTTTCAGATCGTGTTCGTCGACTTCGGCATGACCGCCCATATTCCGGAACGGCTTCGAACCGCGCTTCGGGAATATGCGGTTGGGTTGGGCGCCCAAGACGCCCACCGGATCGTCCGGTCATTCGTTCAGGCCGGGGCACTGCTTCCCGGGGCCGATCTGAAGCGCCTGGAGGAGGCCCATGAAGCCCTGTTCCAGCGTTTCTGGGGTGTGCGGGTGGGCGACTTCAAGGAGATCGCCATGAAGGAGGCCCGGTTTTTCATGCGGGAATACCGGGACGTGATTCAGGCGGCCCCGTTTCAGGTCCAGGCCGACATGCTCTTCGTGTTTCGGGCCATCGGCATTCTCTCGGGCATGGCCGCCCATCTCGACCCCGATTTCGATGTCTGGACCAAAACCCTTCCCTTCGCCCGCCGGTATGCCCGGGAGGCCCTTCAAAAAGACCCGGGGGATGTGTTGAGCCGCCTGTTCAAGTACACCCGCACCCTGTTCGAACTGCCCGAGCACCTGGACAGAGTATTGAGCGACGCCCGTCAGGGCCGATGGTCGATCCGCACCGAACTGCCGCCGGAGTACCGGCGGATTCTGGAACGGCTGGTGCGGTCGGTGGACCGGTTCGCATGGATGGTCCTGAGCGCCGGGCTGACGGTATCGGCGGCGATTCTGCATGGAGAAGGGGCAGAGGGGCCTTTCTGGAAACTGGCGGCAGCTGCGGCGCTGGCGACGTTTCTGCGGGGGGTGTTCAAGAATTGATCGGCGCAGATCTTCGGCCGTGCGGCTTGCATTCGCCGAGGTGCGGCATTATATTTTATGAGCATTTTGTTGACATTCATTTTCAACCGAAAGGAAGAAGCCACCCATGTGCGACATCAATGCCTACCTGCTGGAAGGCGGCCGGGAAACCATGATCCTCGAAAATGTGGAAGAAGTGCGGACCGAGGGCGACCATGTGTTTCTGGCCAACATCTTCGGCGAGGAACGGACCCTCAAGGCCCGAATGAAATCCTATACCAACAGCCAAAAAAAAATGATCCTCGAGCCGACCGGGTGACAGACGGTCAAATCATGATTTTCTCATCCGGACCGGGCCGTCCGCGCCCGGTTCAAAACGCCGCCCAATGAATTCTCTTGAAAATAGACCGCGCCTTTGATACGCTTTATCGATGATTTCTCAGTAATTTCAGCCGGGCAGCGTGATCTTCCAAGACCGGAAACTGCTTTGAGCCCCGGGTTTTTTTGAATAGCTATAAGGAGTAACAGAATGCCGAAATGGTTGCGTTGGCTGATTCTTTTTGCAATCCTCGCCGCGGGTGTGGGTATCGCCTATCTGGTCTTCGTCTTCGTCTTTCTCGATTTTCTCGTCAACCTCTGGTGGTTCGATTCCAAAGATTACGAGGCCTACTATATCCTTCGGCTCACTTACCGGTATCTGATCTTCGGGGCGGTGGTGGTCTTCTTTTTTCTGATCTTTTTTCTCAATTTTTGGATCGCCTCCCGGTTTCTGGGGCTTGCGAGCGGCTATTGCGAACCCCGGGAGTTCGGCCGACAGAAAAGATTTCAGCGGCTGCTGATCCACTTTCAAACCGGGTCTATGAAGGTCTATACCCCGCTGTCCTTCCTTCTGGCCATCCCCATCGCCATTCCCTTTTATCAAAAATGGGAAGAGGGGCTGCTCTTCTTTTTCGGGTATCTTCTGGCGCCCGGTTCGGGCGTAGCCGACCCGGCTTACGGCAGAGATATCACCTATTATCTGTTCGCATATCCCATCTATACCCTTCTCCAGTGGGTCCTGCTGATCACTTTTTCCATCCTCTTTTTGGCGCTTCTTTTTCTCTATTTTGCAGAAAACCGGCTTCTCTGCCCGGAGAGCACAAGGCTTCCAAAACGTGCGAAAATCCATTTAACCCTGATCGGGGTGGTGGTCATTCTGCTTCAGGCCTGGTGGTTCTACCTGGAAAGCATCGGCCTGCTTTATACAGACAGCCACATGAACCGCTTTTTCGGTCCCGGCTTCGTCGAGATGCGGATCATCCTGCCCCTGATCTGGGCATCGATGATTATATTCCTGACCACTGCGTTTTCCGGCATCTACTTTATACACCGGCGAAGAGGTTTCAAATTCATGGTGGCTTCGGCCGCCCTCTTTCTTCTGGTCCTGGGGCTCCGCCACACCACCATTCTCACCAATGCGGTTCAAAAATACTGGGTCCTGCCCAACGAAGCCATTCGGGAGCGCCCGTTTATTGAAAACAGCATCGAAGCCACGCTCAAGGCGTTTCGGTTGGACCAGGTGGAAACCCGGGACTATGAAATCGTTCGGAACCCCGAATACAAAACCAATTTAGCGGTTCAGGAGACCCTTCACAATGTGCCGGTGTGGGACCGGGAACTCCTGGGCAATGTCTACAACCAGCTTCAGGGGTTCAGAACCTATTACGATTTTCCAAACGTGGATGTGGACCGCTACACAGTGGAAGGGGTATACCAGCAGGTCTATCTCTCGGCCCGGGAGCTGAATACCGAAAAACTGCCGGCGTCCGCCCAGGCGAGTTGGGTCAACAGCCGGCTTCAATATACCCACGGCTACGGCGTGGTCATGACCCCTGCGGTTCAGGGAGGCGACGAACCGATCACCTGGTTTATACGGGACATACCCATCCAGTCCGATTTCGGTGTGAAAGTGGGACGGCCCGGCATCTACTACGGCGAAGGCAAGTACCAGTATGTCATCGCCCCCAATGAAATCGGTGAGATCGACCACCCCCAGGACAACACCAATATTATAAGCGATTACACCGGCGGCGGCGGGGTGCGGCTCGATTCCATCCTGCGGAAAATCCTGTTCGCCTTCTATTTCGGGGACCGGAACATCTTTTTTACCACCAAGACCAATTCCGAAAGCCGTATTATTTTCCGCCAGAATTTCGTTCAGGCCATTCAGATCATCACCCCCTTTTTCCTCCTGGAAGACGACCCCTATATCGTCACCACCTCCGATGGCCTGTTCTGGATTCAGGACGCCTACACCTTCTCGGATTATTATCCCTATGCCCAGCCTTATGATACCGACACCAGCAAAAGGATGTTCGGGGACCTGAACTTCAATTACCTTCGCAATTCGGTCAAAATCGTGGTGGATGCCTACAACGGGGACATCCGGTATTATATCTCCAACCCGGCCGATCCCATCGTTCAGGCCTACCGCCGCACCTACCCGGGCCTGCTCAAAAACATGGATGAAATGCCGCAGGAGCTTCGAAAGCACGTTCGGTATCCCCAGCAGTATTTTACGGTTCAGATGTCGATGTTTTCCCGGTATCATCAAATCAATCCCATTCTCTTTTATCAGGAGGAGGATGACTGGGAATTTATCGAGATGAACTACGGCCCTCTCCTGCCCTATTATCTGACCCTCAACCTTCTGAATCCCGAAAAGCAGGAGTTTCTTCTGGTCAGCCCCATGAGTCCGACGGGCAGAGACAACCTGAGGTCCCTGGTGATTGTGGGATGTGACGAAGAAAATTACGGGAAAATATTTGTCTACAGCTTTCCCAAGGGGGAACAGATCTTCGGACCTGCGCAGATCATCGCCCTCATCAACCAGGACACCACCATCGCCCAGGAGCTGACCCTCTGGGACCAGGCCGGTTCCAGGGTCATTTTCGGAAAAATGATCGTGCTGCCCATCGGGGATTCCATTCTCTATGTGCAGCCGATCTACCTCGAGTCGGCGTACCGCCTGAAAATCCCGGAACTTCGGCGGATTATCGTCAGCCAGGGGGACCTGGTAGTGATGGACCGCACCCTCGAGGAGGCGCTTCGAAAGCTGGATGAACGGCTGTCTGAAAGGTTCGAACGAATTCGACAGCGGCCCGGCATACAGGAGGCGCGGGATATCCCGATGGAGAAAAAACCGCGGGAGGAAGCCCTGGAAGAGATGGGCGAATTGATGGACACCTTGGAAGGGATCGAGGAAAGACTGCAGCCCGAGGAATCCCAATAAAGAGAGCATCAGGATGCCCAAAGCCAAGATCATGATCGTCGAAGACGAGTATATCGTCTCCATGTACATGAAAACCCTGCTGGAACAGATGGGGTATACCGTCTCCGCCATGGAGACCTCCGGTGAAAAAGCCTTCGAAAGCATTGCGGAATCCCGGCCGGACATGATTCTGATGGATATTTCCCTGGACGGGCAGTGGGACGGCATCGAAACCGCCGAGCGGATTCGAATGCAGTGGCGCATCCCGGTCATCTTCAGCACCGCCTTTACGGATGACGACCTGCTGACCCGGGCCAAACGGGTGGATCCGGCCGGATATCTTCTAAAACCGTTGGATCCGAGGCAGCTCACCATCGCCATCGATATGGCCCTGCACCGGGCCGAAATGGATGAACGGCTTCGCAAGAGCGAAGAGCGGTTCCGGTTGATGGTGGAAGCCTCCCCCTTTCCCATCTATATTGTGGATAAAAGAGGCGGCTTCCTGTACGCCAACCGAAAGTTCACCGAGGTGTTCGGGTATACCGCCACGGAACTGCGCGACCTTGAGACCTGGTTTTTAAAACTCTACCCCGATCCCGCCTACCGGCGGGATGCCCGCCAAAAATGGTCGGCCGAACTTCAGAACGCCCCATCGGGGGAACCCAATCCGCTGGAGTTCGATATCCGCTGCAAAGACGGCACGATCAAGACGATTCTATTCCGGGTGGCCCGGGCCGGCCGGGACACCGATATGATCACCGCCGAAGACATCACCCATCGAAAGCAGATCGGCGACGAGCTCCTGAAG
>JAABSQ010000643.1 GCA_011390315.1 Desulfobacteraceae bacterium | reverse complement strand
CCTCGTTTTCGAGGAGGTAGGTAACGGCGCCGTCGGCGCGGCTTTCCCCCCGGCTTTCCCCCCGGGTTTCCCATAGAACGGCGGAGTGGAGGCCGTTGAACATGGGCACGGTAAACGCGGTTTTTCGTTCAAAGGCGGCGTTTCCCTCATTCAGGGTAAAATATTTGGGCATAACGGTCCGGATATCGTGGCCCAGGGCCTTGACGGCCGGGGGCAGGGCCCGGGCCACATCGGCCAGGCCGCCGGTTTTGGCGAAGGGTGCAATTTCAGGGGATAGGTAGAGAATATTCAATGGTCTGTCCCGTAATATGAAGATAATTCGGTTTCCGGTTCAATGGTTCCGTTTCGGTAAGCATCGAGCAGCGCCGTCAGTTCGTCGATGCGCCGCAGAATGGTTTGGCCTTCGTCGGTGTCGCGGATGCGGCGGCGGGCGGTGTTGGTCTCGATGATTTCGGTGGTATAATGGACGCCCAGGGCCCGGACCGGATCGGAGGGGCCCGATTCCACCCGGTGGTGGGTGGAGAGCAGCAGCCCGTAGGAATTGCTGACCAGGGTGAACCCGGCGATGCCGGTGGTATTCTGATAGGCCTCGGCGAACCCGCCGTCGATGACGATGAGTTTGCCCCCGGCCTTGACCGGGCTTTCGTTCCGCTTCACCTTGACCGGCACGTGGCCGTTGATGATGTGGCCCCGCTCCGGGTCGACCCCGAATTCCCCGAGGATTTTCCGGGCCACCTTTTCCGAATCCCGCAGGGTGTAGTAGATGTTCCGCTCCTCGGCATGGGTGGATGGGTCCGCCACGAAGTACCGCTCGAAGGTGGCCATCTTTTCCTTGCCGAACAGGGGAGACCGGGAGCCGCACCAGAGGTACCACATGGCGTCCAGGCCGTCGAGTTTTTCCAGAGAGCCCTCGGGTTTGAAATACCCGTCCCGGCAGCGGCGGGTGAAGGCGTCCATCAGGGCTTTTCCGGAGACGGTGTCATCCCCCACCGACAGTTCCTGAAACACCCCCTCTTCATCCATGGGAATGCAGCCGTGGTAGAGCAGGTTGCCGTTGTGCACCCGGTAGATGGCGCCTTTGGCGAAAAGAAACCGGGCATGGGTCTGAAGCCTAGTGCTGTGGCGGAAGGCGGCGGTCAGTTTTTCGATCACCTCGGCCTCCTCGGGGGTCAGATCAAAGGGATGTTCCGGATCCAGGGTGGGAAACCGGCCGTCCCGCAGCGGATAGATCTGGCCGTCGATCCGCACGGTGCCCGCCTCCAGGTCGATCCGGTCCAGAAGCATGCGGTCTTCCATGTGGTATTCCGGTCGGCGGTCGACAATGCCGGCCTCCAGCTTGAACTGAATCACCGTGATCGCCTTGTGCATGCGGGATAGGAGCTGTTTTTCAAACCCGGCATGGGCCGCGTTTTCCGTCTCCTTGGGGGCGAAGAGACGACAGGGATCATCCCCGTAGGCCGACACCGCGAATGAGGCCAGGGGCAGCAGGCTCACGGCGTAGCCGTGCTCCAGGGTATTCATCAATCCGTATCGAAGGCAGATTCGAATGACGTTGGCCGCGCAGGCTTCGCTTCCGGCGGCGGCGCCCAGCCAGAGGATGTCGTGATTTCCCCATTGGATATCCACGCTGTGGTAGGCGATCAGGTGATCCACGATCCTTTCGGCCGCCGGGCCCCGGTCGTAAATGTCTCCCACCGCGTGCAGATGATCGATGGCCAGTCGCTGAATGGTCCGGGCCAGGACTATAATGAAGGGCTTGGCGTTGCCGGTTTCGATGACGGCGTCGATGAGGCTGTTGAAATAGTCGGCCTTGTCCCGCAGCTGTTCCTGTTCATAGAGCAGCTCCTCCACAATATCCGAAAAAGGCTCCAGAAGCAGCCGCCGCACCTTGGGCCGGTGATACTTGGAGGAGACCACCCGAAGGACCTCGATCATTCGGTGGAGGGTGTCCCGGTACCACCGGGTTTCCTCTTCGGCGGCTCGCAGCATCCGGGGCAGGTTTCGCTCCGGGGCGTAGATCAGGGCCCCCAGGGCGGAACACTCTTCTTCCGAAAGCACCCGACCCCCGAAGAGTTCGTCGATTTTCCGGCGGATGGAGCCGGAGGCATGGCTCAAAACGCTTCGAAAGGCTTCGTACTCGCCGTGAATATCCGAAATGAAGTGTTCCGTCCCTTTGGGCAGGTCGAGCTGGGCCCGAAGATGGATGATCTCACCGGACACCGCCTCTATGGAAGGATAGAGGCGGGCCAGGTGGCGCAGGCAGCGGTTGGAATCCGTGTGCATCTTGGTCGTGTCGAGGTCCATGGCGCTCCTTTGGGGTTTTCCTGCTGGTTCAGATGACGGCGCCGTCGGGGATGGTCGCGTTTTTGACCACAACCACCAGGCCGTCCCGTGCCACCCAGTGGTCCGAGTCGAAATCGGTCCGGTCGGCCATATTACGGATTCGCACGTTTTTACCGATGCGGTCGTTCTTATCCACAATGGCGCCTTCGATCACCGATCCGGCCCCGATCCCGACGTCGGGTCTTCCCATCTGCCGGTTTTGGGCCGTGTCCGCCTCGGTTTCATAATAGTCGGCGCCCATGATGACCGAGGCATGCACCGTCACCCCGGCGTCGATAATCGATCGCTGGCCGATCACCGCATCCGAGATGTCGGCGTCTGCGATTCGGCACCCGTCGGCGATCAGGGCCTGGGTCATGCGCGCGCCGTGGATCTCGGAGGCCGGCAGAAACCGGGGCCGGGTGTAAATGGGCCGCTTGGGGCTGAAAAGATCATAGGGCCGCCGGCTGTAAGTCATCTCCAGGTTGACCTCGTAGAAGCGCCGAATGGTGCCGATATCCGCCCAGTACCCGTCATAGACATACCCCATAATTTGGTGGCTGTCCAGCATCCCGGGGATAATGTGGTTGCCGAAGTCGTCCCCGGGCCGGTCGAGGATCTCCAGCAGGAGTTCCGTGGAGAAGACATAAATCCCCATGGAGGCCAGATACGGTTTCTCCGGGTTGGGGATCGATTCCAGGCCGCTGAGCCGGTCGGTCGGGGGTTTTTCGGTGAAGCTGAGGATGCGGCCCGCTTCGTTTCGCTTGAGGATGCCGAATGCCGGGGCGTCGGCGGCCGACACCGGCTGGACCGCCAGAGTGGCGTGGGCCCCGGAGTCGATGTGGTAGTTGACGAATTCGCTGTAATCCATGTTGTAGAGATGGTCGCCGGCCAGGATCAGCACATGGGATGTCCCGGCCGCTTTGATCTCCACCACCTGTTTTCGAACCGCGTCGGCGGTTCCCTGGTACCACCCCTCGCCCCGGTCGGTCTGCTCCGCGGCCAGAATCTGAACCCATCCGTCTGTGAAGACATCCCGCCGATAGGTCCGCTGAATGTGGCGATGAAGCGACACCGAGTTGTACTGGGTCAAAATGGCGATCTTGTCGATTCCCGCATGCAGGCAGTTGCTGATGGGGATGTCGATGAGACGGTATTTTCCGGCCAGGGGCACGGCGGGTTTGGATCTTTCCTTGACCAGCGGGTAGAGCCGGGTGCCCCGTCCGCCGCCCATGATCAGGCCCAAAACAGTCGTCATTCTCATTGGAAACCTCCGTTTTTCAGATTTTCATATTCAGTGGGCCGGCCGCAAAAAAAGCGGCTCTGCCGCATGCCGGGAACATTCAGCCCGACTTCGAATCTGCCGTGACCTTTCCTTCCCGCCAGGCCTGAATCAGCTCGTCGTAATCGACGGTCAGACCTCGGCCCTCTTCGTCGTCGAGTTCGGGTTTGGGCGACCCGGGTCTGGCCAACCATTCGGCGGGGTCTTCCGGATCGGCGATGCGGGGTTCGCAATGCTTCATGACGCCGGCGGCCTGAAGTCGGGCCATTACCTGGTCCTGGGCCGCGGCCAGGTCGTCGAGGACCTGCTGCGGCGTACCCCGGCCGCGGACGGCGGCGTCGATCCGGGTCCACCAGAGCTGGGCGAGCTTGGGGTAATCGGGCACGTTGTTGCCGGTGGGGGTCCAGGCCACCCGGGCCGGGCTGCGGTAGAACTCCACCAGGCCGCCCAGTTTGGGTGCGGCTTGGGTCATGGCCTCGGATTCGATGTCGCTCTCCCGTATCGGGGTGAGCCCCCTCAGGGTTTTCTTGAGCGACACCGTCTTGCAGGTGGTGAACTGGGCGTAGAGCCAGGCCGCCTTCCGTCGGTCCGGCGGAGTATTGTTCAGCAGGGTCCAGGCGCCGCAGTCCTGGTAACCCAGCTTCATGCCCTCTTCCCAGTAGACCCCGCGGGGCGAGGGGGCCACCCGCCATCGGGGAGTGCCGTCGTTGTCCACCACCGGCAGGCCTTTTTTGAGCAGGTCCGAAGTGAAGGCGGTGTACCAGAAGATCTGCTGGGCGATATTCCCTTGGCCCGGGTAGGGTCCTGATTCCGAAAAGTTCATCTTGAGGGCCTCGGGCGGCGCGTACTTCTTGAGCCATTCGAGGTATTTGCGAAGTCCGTAGACGGCCGCCGGGCTGTTGAGGGCCCCGCCCCGGCTGATGCTGGAGCCGACCGGGTGGCAGTCCTCCACCCGAATGCCCCATTCATCCACCGGGTGTCCGTTGGGAAGGCCCGGATCGCCCACCCCGGCCATGGAGAGCCAGGCATCGGTGAACCGCCATCCCAGGTCCGGGCTCTTTTCGCCGTAGTCCATGTGGCCCCAGACCCGCATTCCGTCGAGGCGCTGGACGTCATCGGTGAAAAATGCGGCGATATCTTCGTAGGCCTTCCAGTTGACCGGCACCCCGAGGTCGTAGCCGTATTTTTCGCGGAATTTCTCTTTGAGTTCGGGTCTCCGGAACCAGTCGTACCGGAACCAGTAAAGATTGGCGAACTGCTGGTCGGGCAACTGGTAGACTTTGCCGTCCGGGGCGGTGACAAAACCCAGGCCGATGAAGTCTTCAAGATCCAGGGTGGGCAGGGTGACCGATTTACCCGCCTCCGCCATCCAATCCGACAGGGGTACCGCGGTGCCGTAGCGGTAGTGGGTGCCCATCAGATCGGAGTCGTTGACATAGGCGTCGTAGAGGTTGCGGCCGGTGCGCATCTGCACCTGAAGCCGCTCGATCAGGTCCCCTTCCCGGATCAGGTCGTGAACCACCGAGATGCCGGTGATCTCGCGAAAAGCCCGGGATAGAAACCGGGATTCATAGACGTGGGTGGGGATGGTTTCGGAAACGACATAAATCTCCTGCCCGCGAAAGGGTTCGGCGGCCCGAATGAAAAATTCCATTTCGGCCATCTGTTCGTCATAGGAGAGGGTGGACGGGGTGAATTCCCCGAGCACCCAGCGGCTGGCGGCCGCCTGTTGAAGGTTGAGAGACTGGGCCCGGCCCGGCAGGGGCAGACCGACGGTCAGCCCCAGGGCCGCGGCCCCCTTGAGAAAGGCCCGGCGGTCGATGCCGGGCCTGTTTGTTCGGTATGGTACGGTGGACATGGAGACCTCCTCCTACCGGAAATGGATGTTGCTCGGATCCTGGAGCATCAGATACACCAAAGCGGCGATGGCGGCCCCGATAATGGGGCCGACCACCGGTATCCAGGAATATCCCCAGTCGCTGTCCCGTTTGCCGCCGGGCATGGGGAGAATGGCGTGCATGATTCTGGGGCCGAGATCCCGGGCCGGATTGATGGCATACCCGGTAGTGCCGCCCAGGCACAACCCGATGGCCAGTACCAGCAGGCCGACCGGCAGGGCGTCCAGGGCGCCGAGGCCGAAGACGGAGACCGCCAGAAACAAGACCGCGAAGACCAGCACAAAGGTGCCGATGATTTCCGCGATCAGGTTGGAGGTTGTGTCTCGAACCGCCGGTCCGGTGGCGAAGGTGGCCAGTTTAAGGTCCTTGTCTTCGGTCAGGGCATAGTGAGGCCGGTACACCAGCCAGACCAGAAAAGCGCCGATAAAGGCCCCGATAAACTGGGCCGCGATGTAAGCGGGCACCTTGGCCCATTCAAATTTGCCCGCAATGGCCAGGCCGATGGAGACGGCCGGGTTGATGTGGGCCCCGCTGAAGGCGGCCACCGTGAAGACGGCCACGAATACGGCCATTCCCCAGCCCCAGGTAATGACGATCCAGCCGGCGTTGTTGCCCTTGGTGCCGGTGAGCACCACGTTGGCGACAACCCCGTTGCCCAGCAGGATTAAAAGGGCGGTCCCGATCAGTTCACCGAGAAACGGATTCATGATTTTTCCTCCCTGGCCCATCCCTTGGCGCGTTCCACCGCTTTTTGCCATCCGCGCAGGCACTGATCCACCTTTATCTGGGACTGGTTGAGCTGAAAAGACCGGTCTTCTTTCCAATATGCCTTGATTTCGTCGGTGTCTTTCCAGACCCCCACGGCCAGGCCGGCCAGAAAAGCGGCCCCCATGGCGGTGGTTTCGACGTTTTCCGGGCGGCTTACCCTGACCCCGAGGATGTCGGCCTGAAACTGACACAGGTAGTCGTTGGCGCTGGCCCCGCCGTCCACCTTGACCACCTTGATTTTGATGCCCGAGTCTTTGACCATGGCGGTGAGCAGGTCGTTGGCCTGGTAGGCCATGGACTGAAGGCCGGCCCGAACCACATGGTTTTTGGTGGTGCCCCGGGTGATGCCGACCATGATGCCCCGGGCATAGGGGTCCCAGTGGGGGGCGCCCAGGCCCACGAAGGCCGGCACGATATAGAGTCCCTCGGTGGAGGGGATGGAGGTGGCCATCTCCCGGGTTTTGGCCACATCGTCAAACAGATTGAGGTCGTCGCGCATCCACTGCATCAGGGCCCCGGCAATGAAGACCGATCCTTCCAGAGCGTAGGTGACGGTGTCGCCGATCTGCCAGGCGATGGTGGTCAACAGACCCGAGGGCGAAGAAATCGGCTCGGCGCCGGTGTTCATGACCATGAAGCAGCCGGTGCCGTATGTGATTTTGGTCATCCCCTTTTCATAGCCGGCCTGTCCGAACAGGGCGGCCTGTTGATCCCCGGCCACCCCGGCGATGGGGACTTCATGGCCGAAGATCTCTTTGTCGGTTTTCCCGAGGGTGCCGCTGGAGGGCTTCACCTCGGGAAGGATGTCTTCCGGGATGCCCAGTTTGGTGAGGATTTCGGGTTCCCATTTCAGGGTATGAATGTTGTAGATCATGGTTCGGCAGGCGTTGCTGACGTCTGTGGCGTGGACCTTTCCGCCGGTCAGCTTCCAGATCAGCCAAGAATCGACGGTGCCGACCTTGAGTTTGGACTGGGCGGCCAGTTCCCGGGCCCGGGTGTTGTTGCGCAGAATCCACCGGATCTTGGAACCGGAAAAATAGGCGTCGGTGACCAGACCGGTCTTTTCCTTGATGACCTTGTCGAATCCTTCAGCCTTCAAATCGTCGCAGTAATCAGCGGTGCGCCGGCACTGCCAGACGATTGCCTTGCCGACCGCGGCGCCGGTGTCTGCATTCCAGGCGATCACGGTCTCCCGCTGGTTGGTGATGCCGATGGCGTCGACATCGGCCATGGTCATGCCGGCTTTTTTCAGGGCCGCCTCCATGGTGTTTTTCTGGGTCCGCCAGATGTCCTCGGCCTCTTGTTCGACCCAGCCGGCTGTGGGATACTGACAGGAAAACTCTTCGTTGGCCATGGCGAGGGTTTCTCCCCGCTCGTTGTAGAGAATGGTTCGGGAACTGGTGGTGCCTTGGTCCAGGGCCATGATGACGTTCGACATGGAATTGCCTCCTCAGTGAATTTATTTGGGGTTTTTGGGTGAAAAAACGTTAAGCCAAAAGATATTCCTTCGCCATTGCGGTATATTCGTCCACCTGGGCGTTCTCCCAGTCTTCATCATAGCCCAGCTCTTCGGCCATGAGTCGGGCCACTTCCGGGGCCATGGCGATGCTGGCCCGGGCGTCCAGCAGCAGAGCCCGGCTTCGGCGGGCGAGAAAGTCTTCGATGCTCCGGCACATTTCGGCGCGCACGGTCCAGATGATTTCGGCCCTGATATAGGGCAGGTCTTCATGGAGGGCTTCACCCAGGTCGGGATCGGCCTTGATCAGTTTTCTGATGTGGATGGCATCGGAACCGTAGTAGTGGAGCGGGTCCGATTTGTCGAAGTTCTTGAGCCAGCCGTGGATCCGCAGTTTTTTGGTGATGCAGTCCCGATCGTCGAGTCCGGCCACCAGCAGGGCCTGGTTGACGGTGTCTTCGGCCATTTTACGGTAGGTGGTCCATTTGCCGCCGGTGATGGTCACCAGCCCGGATTCGGAGACCACCAGATAATGGTCCCGGGAGATGGAGGCGGTATTGCCGCTGTCGCCGGCCTTGACCAATGGGCGCAGCCCGGCAAAAACGCTCTTGACGTCTTTTCGCGTCGGATCCTTGGTCATATAGATGGCGGCGTGTTCAAGAATGAACTCGATCTCTTCTTCCAGGGGCCGCGGTTCCAGGCTGACCTCGGATACCGGGGTGTCGGTGGTGCCCACCACGACCTTGTCATGCCAGGGCACCGCGAAGAGCACCCGTCCGTCGGCGGTCTGGGGCACCATGATCGCCGATTCGCCGGGCAGAAAATCCTTGTCCAGGATCAGGTGGACCCCCTGGCTGGGGGCGATGATCGGTTTGGCCTCTGGGTTTTCCATTTTCAGAACATTATCGGTAAAGGCCCCGGTGGCGTTGACCACCACCCGGCCCTTGATCTCATGCTCCTTGCCGGTTTCCATGTCCCTGGCGATGACCCCGTCGAGCATTTCCCCGCCTCGGGTGAAGCCGGTCACCTTCATGTAGTTGACCGCGGAGCCGCCGTGTTCGGTCATGGTCTGGGCCAGATTGACGGCCAGCCGGGAGTCGTCGAACTGGCCGTCGAAGTAGACCACCCCGCCCCGCAGCCCTTTGGGTTCCAGGGTGGGAATGCGCTTGAGGGTCTCTTCCTTGGACAGGTGCTTGGAGGGTCCGAGGCCGAGTTTGCCGGCCAGCAGATCGTATACCTTCATGCCGGCGCCGTAGAAGGGACCGTCCCACCATTCATAGTTGGGCACGATGAAGGCCTGATGGCTGACCAGGTGGGGTGCGTTCTGGACCAGAAGGCCCCGTTCATGCAAGGCTTCCAGCACCAGGGTGATGTTGCCCTGGCGCAGATAGCGGACCCCGCCGTGGACCAGCTTGGTGGAACGGCTCGAGGTCCCCTTGGAGAAGTCGTGCTGCTCCAGCAGCAGGGTTTTGTATCCCCGAGTGGCGGCATCCACCCCGACCCCCAGGCCGGTGGCGCCGCCGCCGATAATGATGAAATCCCAGTAGCCGCTCCGTGTTTCCAGACTTTGAATTGATTCTTGGCGATTCATTCAGTGTCTCCTCTTCTGTGTTGGTGGCAGGTTCGGGCAAACAGGGTTGCCGAATTGGTCTTGTTTAAATGTATGAACAACTATATGTCCGTACTTGTAATTGTGTCAAGCTTTTTTTTTGAAAAAATCGGCCCCCATAAAAAAAAATTCGAAATCGGGGAATGACCGATGAAATGGAAGAAAGAAAAATATTATAACAGTTGATTTTACCCCTCTGAGTTGTTAATTTTGCGGATTACGTTCATTTAACGACCGCTTACGCCCATCGAAGATTACAAAAAAACCGGAAAGGGATGAAAAAAAGATGGCTCAAAAGGATCTGGTTACAGCACTTTCCCGTCGTTCTCTGTTTTGGATATTTTTTTTCATGCTCCTGGTTGCGGCGCTGATCGACGGCGCCCTGTATCTGGGGATGAAATACGCCGCCGTTCATCTGTCCGCGGTTCAGGGGCCCGATGTGGAAATAGCCGATCTCAGGACCTTGGCTCTGGAAGCGGAAATGTGGCTGGAGTTGGCGAGGCAGTTCTATATTCCGGTCACCGCCGGGTTTTTTCTGCTGGTGACGCTGTTGCTGTGGATGTGTAATCGCATCTCCATCGGCAGGGTCATCAAAAAACACGGCGCCCTGGAAGCGCCCCCGGCGAAAGCCGCAGCGAAAACCACCCCGGTCGAGGATGAAAAAAAGGAACGAACCACTCGGGAACGGCTGTTTCTTCATCTTTTTTCCGTTCTTCAGCGGGAAGGGCGTCTCATGGATTTTCTGTCCGAGGACCTCGACCAGTATGAAGATGAACAGATCGGGGCCGCGGTGCGCAATATCCATGAGAACTGCACCAAGGTAGTGGATAAATACCTCAAAACCGAA
Organism: Desulfobacteraceae bacterium; assembly: GCA_011390315.1. Lineage (GTDB taxonomy): Bacteria > Desulfobacterota > Desulfobacteria > Desulfobacterales > Desulfococcaceae > JAABSQ01. The sequence goes on along the minus strand of JAABSQ010000643.1, from coordinate 4,262 downwards.
CCGATCCTGGAGAAGGAAGAAGAAGAGGAGATCGTGGTGGAATCCGACTTCGATCCCAATGCGGTCAAACTGACCGGGAATGTGACCGGTGATCCCCCCTTCAAGGGGGTGGTCCGGCACCGGGGATGGCGCACCCGAAAACTGGAGCTGCCCACCCTGTCGGGGTCTCAGGATCCCCGGATCATCGCCCCCGCGGAGGTGGAAATTCTGTGACCGCCCGAAGAGACTCGGGGTTCCCTACCTATGTGAATGACGAAGGAGAAGAGATCTTGTCAGAACCTGTTTACATTATCGGAATCGATTTGGGTACGACCAACAGCGTCGTCGCGTACACGGATGCCGAAATAGAAAAAGGCAGACGCCCGGAGATACGGGTGTTCGATATTCCCCAGCTGGTGGCCCCGGGAACGGTGGAAAACCGCAAAGTGCTGCCGTCCTTTGTGCTTCTGCCGGGGCAGCACGATGTGCCCGAGGGCGGGCTGAAGCTCCCCTGGGATGAAGACAATGCGTTGGCGGTGGGTGAATATGCCCGGGACCGGGGCGCCGAAATCCCCCATCGGTTGATCGCCTCGTCCAAATCCTGGCTGTGTCACAACCTGGTGGACCGAAACAAACCCATTCTGCCCTATGACGGCCCCGAAGAGATGAAAAAGCTGTCTCCGGTGGAAGCCGCCTCGGTCATCCTTCAACACATCCGCGACTCCTGGAACTATTCCATGGCCGCCGGGAATGACGACCTGAAAATCGAAAACCAGGATGTGCTTCTGACGGTGCCCGCCTCCTTTGATGCGGTGGCCCGGGAATTGACGGTGCAGGCCGCCGAGATGGCCGGTCTGACCAACATCACTCTTCTGGAGGAGCCCCAGGCCGCCTTCTACGCCTGGATTGAAGCCTCCGGCGACGACTGGCGGGAGAACATTCACAAGGATGACCTGGTGCTGGTCTGCGACGTGGGCGGCGGCACCTCCGATTTCAGCCTCATCAAGGTCACCGAAGAGGACGGGAACCTGGCTCTCAACCGGATCGCCGTGGGGGATCACCTTCTGGTGGGCGGCGACAACATGGACCTGGCCCTGGCCTATGCCGCCTCCCGGCAGTTTTCCGGCGGAAAGAAAAAGCTCGATTCCTGGCAGATGCAGGGGCTGTGGCACGCCTGCCGAAAGGCCAAGGAGACCATCCTTTCCGATCTCGAAATCGAGGATTATCCGGTGACCATTCTGGGCCGGGGCAGCAGTCTGATCGGCGGCGCCCAGAAGACCCGACTCTCCCGGGAATTGGTTCAGCGGGTGATTCTGGACGGGTTCTTTCCCCGGGCCGGGTTGACGGAAAAGCCGGCCGCCCCCCATCGGACCGGCATCAAAGAATTCGGGCTGTCCTATGAATCCGACCCGGCCATCACCCGTCACCTGGCCAATTTCATCCATCGCCAGAAAGGGGAAGGGGAGGAATTCGCCGAGGGCGCCGACCTGATTCCCACCGCGGTTCTGTTCAACGGCGGGGTGATGAAGGCCCCGGTGGTGAGATCCCATGTGATGGAGATTCTTTCCTCCTGGGCACCGTCGGAAGAGCCCGTTCGAGAGATCCGGACCCGGGATTACGACCTCACCGTGGCCCGCGGCGCCGCTTACTACGGGGTGGCGCGCCGGGGCGAGGGGGTGCGGATTCGGGGCGGTCTCAACAAGACCTATTATATCGGGGTGGCGGCGGCCATGCCTGCGGTGCCGGGAATGCCGGCGCCTCTAAAGGCGCTCTGCGTGGCCCCCTTCGGCATGGAAGAGGGGACTCAGGCGGCCCTTTCCGATCAGGAATTCGTTCTGGTGGTGGGGGAGCCGGTGAAATTCGATTTTCTGGGATCTTCGGTTCGTCTGGATGATGAAATCGGCACGGTGGTGGATGACTGGGAGGAGGAGATCGAAGAGATCACCACCCTGGAGACCACCTTAAACACCCGCAACGGAACCATGGGCGCCTCCATACCGGTGATTCTGGAAGTGAAAGTGACCGAGATCGGCACCCTCGAAATCTGGGCCGTTTCTCAGGAAGAGGGCGGCCAGCGGTGGAAACTCGAATTCAACGTCCGTGAAAAAGAACCGGCCGGTCTGCACACCCTTTAGGAGATGCAGGCCCGGGTGATCGTATCTTCCAGCGCGATGGTCTCCTCATAGGTGATCATCGCGCCGCCTGTTTTGGCCCCGCTTTTGGGTTTTTCAAGGTCGCTCAGCTCGCCCCATTCCGCCTTGTACATGGTATTGAAGACCACCGAAAACATCAGCTTCAGCAACTCATATGCGGTCATGCCGGGGCGGTCCTGCTCCATCAGACGGATCACCGATTCGAGCTCCTCCGACTGGCGTTTTCGGAATTCGATATTTTCCAGCAACTCGATCACCCGGGTTTTCACGCTCGGGGAGAGCTTCGGGGCGTTCATTCCGGATTCCCATTTCTCCCGGCACTGGGCAAGGACCTCGGGGGAGGATCGGATCAGGCTTCGCCTGCTTTTGGGGCTTTTGAAAAAATCCTGGGAATGGATTTGGGCCTGAACCCGTTTGATGATATCCGACCGCAGGGTGATCGCCTCTTCAAACAGCATTCGGCGGACCTCGGCGGGAATGACCACCTGGATGGACTGAAGAGTTTGGCGGTGGTTGGAAAGCTTTTGCCGGAATTCCCCGGAGGCGTTGTGCCAGAAGACCTGGCTGCAGTGCCTGAACAGGGCTTCTTTGGGCAGGTTTTTTTTCACCGATTTACGAATGATTTTGACGATTCCCGGCATCAGCTTGCTGGTTTCCTGGGCCAATCGTTTACCGGTGATGATGTTGTAGATCATGCTGTTGACCGCCTGCCAGTCCTGTAAATGCAGAATCCGGCCCACATCCGTGTAGATGCGCGACAGGAGTTCATTGGTAAACAGGTGAGAGGGGGTGGCATAGGAGGGCGTACCGGCCAGCATCGGCTGTTCGATGGGGTCTCCGGCCTCGGTCCGGATTTCAACCGCGGTTTCAAAATCGATGAGCCCGATGTCGAACCCCTCCGGATGGGTCAGCAGCAGGGGAGATCCTTCGATGTCGCCGACGATGAAGACGTTGTCCGGTTTGAGGTCCCGCATGGCCACCCCGTTTTCCCGCAACCGGGCCAGCAGCCGCAGCACATTGGCGATGATGCCGCCCATCTGCTCTTTGTGCTGCTTGAAGGTCTTGCGGTAGATATGGGCCGCCATGACCTTGCGGTATTTTTCCACCACCTCCCGGTTTTCCTCGATGGTTTTGTTCAGGACCCGGTTCAGAGCGGTGAGCAGATCCGGGGAAACATATTCATGGCTGTGGGCCGTCCCTTCCTCGGACAGGTGCATCAAAAACCATTCCCGTTTGTTATAGGCGGAAATGTCGTAGGGGCCGGTGTATTTCAGGATTCTATTGAGTTTTCCCTCATAACTTTTATACACGTCGCTGATGGCGAAAAAGACCGGGGAGAATTGGTTTCCGTATATTTCCCCCAAGGCCAGGGGGTTCAACAGGATATCGGCCTGGGCCGTGATCTCCCGTTTCAATTTGTTTTTGATTTCGTGAATATCCGCCAACACCTGGCCGAGGAAGGCGTGCTTGGAGAGATTCATGAAAAAAACGAAACCCCCGCCGATCTTGAGGTGATCCTGGTATTCGGGCATGATCGTCAGTTTGGCGATGCACTGATCCTCCAGATCCCCGGGCGAGGCAAAGGATTTTCCGTAGAAGGGCGGCACCTTTCCAAGAATTGCGGAGAGGGTGGGGGTGACGCACTCGACGGTCGGGGTCAGCCGGTCTGCGATTCTTCGCTCCCGCCGAATGGAATCCAGGTATTTGTTGAAGTCGGTGATCGGGGTGGGCGGTATTTTGATGACGAGGGTATCGTCGTAAATCACCTTATAGCAGCTGCTCTTGCTGCCGCTGTCTTCCCCCAGAGGCCCCAGGGTCATGCGGCGGGTCAGCCAGTTTCCGTTTCGGCACACCCGAAGCTCGTAGATGGCGTCCGACCCCTGGCAGGGAATGTCCATGGGTTCGAAGCCGGCCGGACTGCCCGGGCCGCAGTTGACCTGGCGGCGATAAATATCCAGAAAGAAATTCAGAATCTGTGTGATTTCCGTATTCGTCATGCCATGCTCTTGGATTGGTGGATGTTCTGTTTATTGGATATGTACTTTACAATCGAAATCGGATCACGGGCAAGCCTTTTTTGCCGAATCAGGGATATTGATATTATGTATCCTATCTGATACGTTGAGCGAT
>JAABSQ010000642.1 GCA_011390315.1 Desulfobacteraceae bacterium | reverse complement strand
GGTGAATACATAATAGGCCGCCAGGGTGCCGATCATGAAGTATTCCCCGTGGACGAACGAGGCTACGTTCATCACCCCCAGCAGGAGGGCCAGGCCGATGGCCACCAGTGCCAGCATGCCGCCGGTGATGGCGGTGTTGACCAGGATATAGGGTCCCCGGTCGATGGTGGCGTAGACGGCCAGAAAAATGGTCAGGAGAATGGTGATGCCGGCCGCCGATTTGAGCCAGCTCAGGAAACGTTCAGGCATGATCTTTCCTTTTGGTTATCGGGTGTCGGTTCTCAAACGCCCAGAAACACCTTGCGGACATGGGGATCGCAAGCCAGTTCCGAGCTTTTGCCTTTCAAAGTGATACGGCCGTTTTCCAGCACATAGCCCCGGCGGGTGACCGTCAGGGTTTTGGTCACGTTCTGCTCCACCAGCAGGATGGTCAATCCCTCTTGGACCAGTTTATCAAGAGATTCAAAGACGGTGGTCGTCAGTTGCGGAGCCAATCCGAAAGAGGGCTCATCCACCAGCAGCAGGTCGGGATCGGACATCAATGCCCGGCCGATGGCGAGCATCTTGCGCTCCCCGCCGCTCATGGTGCCGGCGAGTTGGCTTCTCCGTTCGGCCAGGCGCGGAAAAAATTCATAGACATACGTCATCCGCCGCTTGATCAACGCTTTGTCGTCCAGGATGTAGGCCCCCATCAGGAGGTTTTCCTGGACCGACATGTTGGTGAACAGGTTCATCTCTTCCGAGGTAAACGCAATCCCCTTTCGGGTGACCTTATGGCCCCCGATACCGTCGATGGGCTCGCCCTTGAACAGAATCTGGCCGCTGATCGGCTTGATGAGGCCGGCGATGGTTTTGAGGGTGGTGCTTTTGCCGGCGCCGTTGGGGCCTACAATGCAGACATACTCCCCCACATCGATCTGAATCGACACGTCCCACAGGATCTGCAAAAAGCCGTGACCGGCATTGAGTTGTTTCACTTCCAGAAGCATGCGGTTCTCCGTTCTGCCGGTGAAATGGTTTTACTCGGGCGCGGCCTCGGTTTCGATTTCGGGCGCGCACTGATCTTCCGCGGATCCCAGATAGGCCTCCGTGACCTTGGGGTCCCGGGCCACCTCCCGGGTGGGGCCCTCGGCGATTTTGGTGCCGAACTGAATGCAGACCAGCCGGTCGCACAGATTCATGATCAAATGCATGATGTGCTCCACCATCAGGATGTTGACCCCGCTGTCGCGGATCTTTCGAATCACCGCCATGATGTCGGTCAGTTCCCCTTCGCTCAACCCCGAAGCCACCTCGTCCAGAAACAGCAGCTTGGGACTGGTGGACAGGGCCCGGGCCAGATCCAGGCGCTTGAGCTGCACCGTATTGAGCTGTTCGGAGACGGTGTCCTCATCCATGGGAAATTCCACGAAGGAGAGCATCTTTCGGCTGTGGGCCGTCGGGTCTTTCACCGCGCCGGCCTTGTTTCCGAACAGCGTGGCGCACATCACCGTTTCCAGCACCGTCATCTTGGGAAAGGGGTTGGGGATCTGAAAGGTTCGGGCCAGACCCAGGCGGCACATCTTGTCCGGGCCCTGGCCGGTGGTCTCCTTACCCAGGAAATAGACCGTGCCCGAGGTGGGCGGGTTGAGTCCGGCGATGGCGTTGAGCAGGGTGGTCTTGCCGGCGCCGTTGGGTCCGATCAAGCCCACGATCTCTCCTTCGTCGACGCGCATGGAGACCTCATTCACCGCTACCAGTCCGCCGAAGCGCTTGGTCAGATTTTTGGTTTCTAAGATATTCATTACCTACCGCCGTCTCTGGTTATGGATAGGGGATGCGGGCCGGGGGCGACCCCCGGCCCGGTGGTTGAATCGACAGTCGGGAAATTATTTCGGGGGTTCGAAATCCTTTTCTTTCCAGTCTTCGGGATAGACGATCTGGCCTTTCCCGTTGGTGTACTGGATCACCGGAAAATAGTAGGCGTCCTTGCCCACCAACGGGTCCGGCACCGACTCGGCGGTGTATCGGTACTCGTTCATGATCAGGGCGCCGTCGTC
>JAABSQ010000641.1 GCA_011390315.1 Desulfobacteraceae bacterium | reverse complement strand
GTAGGTCAGCTTGCCGGTTTGAACCTCTTCCAGAAAGATCTTGTGGATGTTGACCTTGTTGATTTCTCCGTATTTTTCGAGGGTGCGGTTGAGGATCTTGATGAAAAAATTGGTGCCGTCATAGCTCAGGCCGCCAGCCGAGGGGCTCGGGTTGAATCCGTACTTCGCCTGAATGCCCTCGGCCCACTTCTTGGCCGCGGGGGTGGTCAGCTGGGGAATCATGTCGAGGACGAAGTTGGAGCCGGGGCCGGCCATCTTGTACCAGTCGCCCATCCAGCCGAGTCCGTCGGCGATGATCACCGAGTCGAGCCCGACCTCGCTGGCCTGTTTGACGAAGGCGGTCATGGTTGGGGCCGCCGTGGAGGTACCCGCCAGAATCGAGACGTCCATGGTTCGGTATTTGCTCAGGAGCGGATAGAAGTCGGTCTGGGTGATGGGGAAGTAGTCTTCCGAGGCGATTTCCCATCCATTGTCGGCAAACATCTCCTTGAGGGCCCCGCCCAGGCTGCGGCCCCAGTCGGTGTCTTCCCCGTAGATGGCCACCTTCTTGCTCTTGGGTTTCCAGATGCCTTTTTCGATCGCGCTGGTGAGGCATTCCACATACCCGAGCGCCATTTTGGCGGGAATCGGCCATCCCTTACCTGCCCAGTAGCTGTATTTTTCCGGATCGGCCTTCCATTTTTCATTGACCACCTCGGTGGCTCCGAAACCGAAGAAGTGGGGAACCTTGTACTGGGCCGCCACATCCATGGCCGCCACCGCCACCGAACTGTGCCAGTTGAGGATGCCGCAGTCGATGCCCATCCGCTCCACCGCCTCGGCATAGGCGCTGGCCGCCTTGGCCGGGTCCGATTGAGAGTCGATCCAAACCAGTTCAATCTTGTAGTCCCCGACCTTATAGTCGATCTTATCCATGGCCATTTCCACCGAAGCCTTGAATTCGGCCCCGTTCTTGGCCGAGGGGCCGGTAAAGGGTCCCAGCACTCCGAGCTTGAGGGTCTTTTCCGCTCCGGCGGTCGGCACACCGGCCATCAGAATGAGCGACAGGGTGATCAGCAGCCATCCGGTCCAAAACCGTTTCTTCATAGCGTCCTCCAGTTACAGGGTTGATGAAAGAATCTACTTCACCGTTTCAGGTTTGACATTTCTATTACAGCAATGAGTGTACCAAAGTGATGAATGAAATTTATTATTTGTGCTTTAATCTCGAATTTCAAGGTCAAGAGCTTGTATATTCACTATTTTCACTCCAAATCGAGCGACGCAAATTTTTCAAAAATGAAGACGTCGGGCAAGTGAAAAAGAAAAATATTTTTCGCCTACCGAAAAGAAAGCATGCACATGTGAAAAATATTTTTCTTTTTCAATTTCAGGAAATGATATTTTTTGTTTCATGAAATTGCATGTCGGCATTTCAGCTTTCATAGCGAAAGGCGATGGGGAAAGCACCCGTTTCCGGGATCGCTCGGACTTTTCGGCCATGATCCCCGTTCCTGCCTGGCTTGGCCGAAACGATGATCAAAGCCGGCTTTTGATCCGGTGGACCGGTGATTCGGCGGGATCAGGCGGACAGAAATCCAGCAATGCGAGCGGAAAAGCGGTCCGGCGCCTCCGAGGGAAGCGAGTGACCGACTCCGGTGATCCGCGCCAGTTCTCCCCCGCAGCGGGCCGCGAGTCGCCGAGCGCTTTCCGGTAATACCAAAAGGTCTTCTGCTCCGGATACCACCAGCAGGGGGATGCCTTCGGCCGGGGTAAACCGACCGGCCGGAGGATATTCGGCCAAGGCCTGAAGGTGGGCGAGCAGGGCGTCTCGATTGTTGCGCCGCACCAGAGCAGCGACGATTTTGTCCATGATTTTTTGATTTTTCCGCAGGAATGCTTCCCCGAACACGGTGGGGATAAAGGACCGGGCCATCATTTCGAGGCCGCCGGCGGCGAGAATCTCCGCCCAGGAGCGAAGGTAGAGTCGAGACCGGCGGGAGGGGGCGTCCCCCAGCCCGCCCAGCACCAGGTGATCTACCTGTTGCGGAAATTGCTGAGCGAAGGCCAGGGCGATGAAGGCCCCGTGGCTCATGCCCACCAGGGCGGCCCGGGAGACGGATCGGTCCGCCAGAAGCGCCTTCAGGTCGTTCACATGGCGCTGCCAGGAGAGGTCCGCCGAGGCGAGTTCGCTTCGGCCCTGGGCCCGGGCGTCATAGGTGATGACCCGGAATCGGTCTTTCAGGGCCCGAACCTGGGGATGCCAGTTGACGGCGGTCTGGGCCGTGCCGTTGAGAAAGACCACGGTCGGCAGGTCGGTTCCCCCTTCTATTCCATGGGTCCCCTGAATATCATAAAACAACCGACATTTGTCACGGGTGGTGAAATAGCCCATTCACCGGCTCCACTACATCATTCAGGCTTGGCCGAAACGATGATCAAAGCCATTAATGGACCGTGATGACCGGACACGGCGCATTCAGAATGACGTATTGGGCGTTGGACCCGAAAAGCATCTTTCCCACCTTCGACCGCCGCTTCACCCCCAGGATAATCGATTCGATGCCCTTTTCCCGGGCGAACCGGACCATGTCTTCCCCCGGGGTCATTCCCCGCACCAGAAGATGGGTTTCACAGGGAATGGATTCTTTGGTCAGCAGTTCCTCGGCAAACGCCAGTTGATTGCTGGCGAGTTCGATTTTTTCGGCCCTGTCTTCTCCGCCGCCCTTCATGGACCGAACGATTTCCACCTTGGCGTCGAATGCTTTGGCGTGTTTAATCGACAGCCGCAGGGCTTCCATTGCCGCATTGGATCCGTCATACCCCACCAGGATGCTCATGATCCGGACTCCTCCTTTTTTAAATTCGAATTCAATTTGGGGTGATGCGCCGCCGCCGGCCGCCTTTCTTTGCGCTGAAACAGGAGAACGACCCCGCCGATGACCAGCACCGCGCCCGCCGATTCCATGGCGGTCATCATCTCGTTCAGCAGAAAAAAGGAATACACCGACACAAACAGGATTTCGGTCATCACCAGAATACTGGCCACGCCGGCCGGCAGATGCCCCAGCCCGTAGGTATAGGCGAAAAATCCGCCGCCGGTCGCCAGGCCGATGAGACCGGCGTACCAGGTCCAGATCCAGGGAGACATCGGCCAGAAAAAACCGATTTGGAACTGAAACGGCAGCAGCACCAGGGCCGCGATGCCGAAGGCGTAGGTCAGCACCACCTCTGTGGAATACCGCCCCCGCACCTGTTTTCCGAACATGGACCAGCCGGCATAGAACACGGGGACGCAAAAACCGGCGGTGAGGCCGTGAATCGTCACAGGCCGCCCCCCTGTCGATAAGATTCCGGATACAAAAACCGTGCCGATGACGATGAGAAAGGCCGCGCCCAATTTCTGCCAGTTGAGCCGTTCGCCCCAGACGAATCGGGCCGCCACCAGGACGATGACCGGCATGGCCGCCTGCTGAACGGTGGTGACGGCGGGGCCGTTGATCAGGATGCCCAGATTCCAGCTGACATGAAACAGCCCCAGGCTCACCCCCATGCAGACCAGCCACGGCCAGTCGGACCGGTGTACCCGCAGGCCGTTTCGCCGAAACAGCCCGCAGATGGTCAAAAACAGGATAAAGGCGCCGATATCCCGCCAGAAGGCCAAAGCGGTGGCGGTCATGCCGCTGCCGATCATGATCAACTTGATGAAAATCCCGGAGGTGCCCCAGCAGGCCGCGGCGGCGGTCACCGCCAGGTAGCCGCGCAGCGGCGACGGGCGTTCCGGCGCTTGAGTTTTCCTCATGAAACGGCTTTCATCATCATCGCAGCGGCGCAGAACGGTTCAGCCGACGGGAGGACGGATTTTTGAGAATGGAATTCGATCCCGGCCATGAGAAAATCATAGAATATTCCTCTCCCCATGGCCAGGATTTTTTGAAGGCGGCTATTTACCCGGCTGGAAATCCTTTTCCTTCCAGTCTTCGGGATAGACGATGTGTCCCTCGCCGTCCACATACTGAATCACCGGAAAGTAGAATCCGTCCCGGGCCACCACCGCATCCGGCATGGAGGATTCGGAGAAGCGGTATTCGTTCATGATCAGGGCGCCGTCGGCCTTGCTGTAGGTGAGCTTGCCGGGCACCACTTCGGTCTGGAACACATCCAGAATGGTGGTCCGGTTGAGCTCGTTGTGTTTTTCATAGGCCCGCTGCAAGATCTTGATGGCGTAATTGGCCCAGTCATAGGCCAGCCCCGAAGCGGAAGGGCTCGGCTTGTATCCGTATTTCTGTTCGATCATCTCGGCCCATTTCTTGGCCTCCGGTGTGGTCAGGGTGGGGATCATGTCGAGGACGTAATTGGAGGACTTGCCGGTCAGCTTATACCAGTCGCCGACCCAGCCCAGCCCGTCGGCGATGATCATTGCGCCCAGGCCCACTTCGTCGGCCTGTTTCACCAGGGCGGTGATGGCCGGGGCCGAGGTGGAGGTGCCGGCGATGGCCGCGACCCCGGCCTTTCGCCACTTGCTCAAGAGCGGATAGAAGTCGGTCTGGGTGGGCGGGAAATAGTCCTGGCTGATCACCTCCCAGCCGATTTTTTTGAACTCCTCGGTCAGGGCCTCGCCCTGGCTGCGGCCCCAGTCCGTATCTTCCCCGTAGATGGCGGCCACCTTTTTTTCGGGCTTCCAGAGCCCCTTGTCGATGGCGTTCTGAAGGCATTCGGTATAGCCCAGGGTCAGCTTCGCCGGCACCGGCCATCCCTTGCCGCACCAGTACTGGTATTTTTCGGGGTCGGAGTTGTATTTTTCATTGATGATGGGGGCTGCGCCGAAGGCGAAGATGTGGGGCACCTTGTACTGGGCCGCCACATCCATGACCGAAATGGCTACCGAGCTGTGCCAGTTCAGGATACCGACCTCCATGCCCTTACGCTCCACCGCTTCGGCATAGGCGCTGGCCGCCTTGGCCGGGTCGGACTGGGAATCGATCCAGATCAGTTCGATTTTGTAGTCCCCGATCCGGTTGTTGATGTTGTCGAAGGCCATGGTGCTGACCGATTTGAACTCATCCCCGGTTTTGGCCGAGGGGCCGGTAAAGGGCGCCATCACCCCCACCGTCAGGACCTTGTCTTCGGCCAGAGCCCGGGTCGCGCCGACCACCAGCAGAACCGAAATCAATACCGCCGTAAAACCGATACCTACCTTTTTCATGATGCCTCCTTGGTTGAGTTGATAATAATGGATGTTGTGAAAAGGATGATTCCCGAACGTCTTTTGCCGTTCAATGCCGACCCCGCAGCAGGGCCCCGCGAACCGTGGAGACCCCCTCCGCAAACCGGGTAAGGCGCAGCGGGTTGTCTTGATTTTTCATCTTTCCGGTAATCAGGTCCGCGGTCCACCGACCGGAGGCGGCCGAGAGCATCACTCCGGGCCAGTAGGCGCAGTTCAGATGAAAACCGGGCGCCGCCTCCACCGGCCCGATGATGGGCTGGTCGTCCGGGGCGTGGACATACTGCCCGGCATAGACCGAAAGATCGTCCTTGGTGAGGTCCTCGATGACCTCGTTCCAGAAGGGGCTCAGCCGGGAGACCATTTCCAGGTTGACGGCCGGAAAATCCCAGTCTCCCCGGGGGTCCTCCAGGGGCTCGGTCTCGGGCTCGTCCGGGTCGTGCCAGCCCAGCAGGGCCCCGCCGGTTTCCGGTCGCCAGTAGGATTCGGTTTCGAGGTCGATGGTCAACGGCGCGTCCCGGGGGATTTTTGAATGGGGGGCCACAAACACCCGCTGGCGCCGCATCTGGAATACCGGCAGATCGACGCCGGCCCACCCGGCCACCGTGACCGCAAAGGGTCCGGCCGCATTGACCACCACCCGGGTCTGAATGGTTCCCCGATCGGTGACCACCGCCGACACCCCTTTTTCGTCCTTTTCGATGCCGGTGGCCCGGGTGCGAAGATAGAATTTGGCGTTTTCCGCGGCCCGGGCGAACCCCTGGGTCACCTCATGGGCCGAAAACCAGCCGTCCTTGGCCCGAAAGGCCGCGGCCTTGATTTCGGGGGATATCCAGGGATATCGTTTGATCACCTCCTCCCCGGTGAGAAACTCGGAGTCGGTCACCCCCAGGGCATGGTACTCGTCCACCGTTTCCTTGATCAGGGGAACCTTTTCCGCTTCGGTGGTGCAAAACATATACCCGCCGTGATGCAGATCGATTTCATAGCCGTCGAGACCGGTGACCTCGGCAAAGTTCTCCCACACCTCGATCGATTCCCGGGCCAGGGCGGCCATGGCCGGTTCGGTGAACTGGGCCCGAAAGGATTCGATGGAGGCGGTGGTGGTCAGCGTGGACAACCCGTCCCGCATCTCCAGCACAATGGTGGACAGACCGGCCCTGGACAGCCAGAAGGCGGTGGCCACCCCGATGATGCCTCCGCCGATGACCACCGCGTCGGCGGTTTTGTCGACGGCGTCCGGTGTCAGGATTTTACGCATGCTTCCCCCTTTTCAAGCAGATGAATGAATGAATAAAATAGATGTTCATTTTCCGACCCCCAGCTCTTCCCGGGCGAAGCGGATGCTCTCCACCACCGCTTCGTATTCCCGGCGCCGGGCTTCCTCGGGGCCGTCCGCGCCGGGATCGAATTCCACCTCCAGGTTGAGCCGGTTCATGTTCGGATTGGCCCGAATCGCCTGAAAGGCGGCTTTCATGGGTACATCCCCGGTGCCGGTGGCCACCCCGGTGATGCGGCACCCGTACTGGTCGAAGACGACGGCATGGTCGGAAAAATGATTGGTAAATGCCAGGGGCGCCAGTTTGCGGACGGCGGTCAGCGGATCTTCGCCCACCATGAGCGAGTTGTTGGTGTCCACGCAAGCCCCCACGTAAGGATGATCGACCCGCTGAATGACCCAGATCACTTCGTCGCTGAAGGCCTCGGTGTGATTTTCGAGGCAGAGCCGGACCCCGGCGTTCTGAGCGACAGACGCCGCGGCTTCGGCTTTTTGAGCGATCCGTTCCAGCTGGGGAATCACCCTTGGATGAAAGGCCGATCCGCACACCGGATGGGGCCGGTGAATGTCCATGCTGATCTTGCCGATGTCCGAGCCGATCTTTTCGGCGATGGCGATTCCCTCTTCCATGGTATTCGTCAGACGATCGTCATAGGCCGAGGCATCCAGAGAAAAATTGTACTCCAGGTAGAGCCCCCGCTCTTCGGCGGCCCGGCGGACCTCCCGCAGCCGGGCATCCTCGGTGGAGCCCAGGTCGGCGGCGGTGATATGCAGCCCGTCGAGACCCAGCTTTCTGGCTTCATCCATGAGGCCGAAGATGTCCCATACCGGCTCCCAGACCAGTTTGTATCCGCCCCAGTTCTGCCCCATTCCGTGAAGATGAAAGCTGTAGGTATGCAGTCCGAGAAGCATGCGGATTCTCCTTTTTTTTCCGAATTATGAATAGAGACCGGCCGCTTCCAGGGCGTCGGCGATTTCCGGCAGACCGGCCGCTTCCAATGTTTCCCGGGCCGGAATCCCCTGCTGGGTCCAGCCGCGTTTCCGGTAGTACCAGTCCAGCAGCGCGTCGACCTCTTCCCGGGTGACATGGTGGCCCGCATTGGGACCGCTGGGGACCGGCTCGGTGTAGAACCGGGGCGGCGGAAAATCGAGGTGGCGACCGAATTGAGCGATTTCACGGGCGGAGAAAGCCCGGGTCAACTGCCAGATCCGCTCCGACACCTTCAGCATCTCCTGCCAGGAGAGCATCTTTCCGGTAATGACATAGAACAGCTTTTCATAGTTCTCCGGTTCGAATCCCAGCTCCATGAACTGAAGCCGGCACACCCCCAGGGCGTCAAACAGCGGCCGGGTGTTCTGGGACTCGATGACGAAATCGGCGCAGTCTGCCGTGACCGGGGCCTTGGGCAGTTTTTCCCCCTTGCCGCCGGCGGTGATCAGGTCGTGGACATTGGTGGCGGAGCCGACCACGTCATGACCCAGGACCCAGGCCCGGTTGTGGTGGGCCCCCACATCGGCGGTCATATAGGCCAGCATCATGGAAGGAGCGTTTCGGCTTTCATACCCGGTCCACTCCAGCCCCTTGACATGGATGGCGAACCGGTCCGAGCCGCCGCCGATTTTTTCCGAAGCGATCTTGACCCCTTCGGCCAGAAGGTCCCCGATTCCGTCTCGGGCGGCAATTTTCCGAAGCAGATAATCGACGGTTTCAAGGTCCCCGAAGGCGAGCGGGCGTCCCGTCTGTTCCTCGGTCAAAATGCCCTTTTCCATGCACTCGATCGCCCAGGAGACCACCGCCCCGCCGGAGATGGTGTCGAGTCCCAGTTCGTCGCAGAGATAGTTGGCATAGGCCACCTCGTGAATGGTGGGCAGCAGGCAGCTGCCGCCGAACAGGGCGATGGTTTCGTACTCGGGCCCTTCCATATAGGCCGATCCCAGGGCGGTGACGGCTTTGCCGTACTTGCCGCAGGGGGTGGGGCAGCAGTAACACCCCTTGTCGGTGATCTTGATCTCCTTCAAAACCGCCCGGCCGTTGACGGCTTTGTAGTGATCCGAATAGGAGGTCTGAAAGTTCCGGGTGGGAAAGACCCCGACCTGGTTGGTCCAGTCGGTGATCCCGGCGGTGCCTTCGGGGGTCCAGCCGGTAAACCCGGGTTTGGTATAGATCTGTTGAAATGCGGCTTTGCCCGCCGCAAAGGCGGCGTCCACGTCGAAGACCGGCAGGCTGCCGGCGCCCCGGACCGCGATCGCCTTGATGTTTTTGGACCCCAGCACCGCACCCACCCCGGTTCTGCCGGCCTGGCGGCCGAAGTCGTGGGAGATGCAGGCGAACCGGACCTTTTTTTCCCCGGCCGGTCCGATGGTGAGGACCTGGAAGTCCTCCCCGAGGTCTTCCTTCATCTGTTTTTCGACCACAAGCGATCCCTCTCCCCAATAGGCGTCGGCGGACCGAATCTCCACTCTGTCGTCGTCGATGAAGAGGTAGCTCGGGGATTCGGCGCAGCCGGTCAGGACCATCATGTCGTAGCCCGCGTATTTCAAAGCCGGGCCGAAATGGCCCCCCATGTTGCTGTCGGCATACCCGCCGGTGGCCGGGGATTTGGTCCCGAAATGGGTTTTGCCGCTGGCCGGCAGATAATGGCCGCTCAGGGGGCCCGAGGCTATGACGAACCGGTTGTCTTTGCTGAAAGGGTCGGTCCCGGCCGGGATTTCGTCGAACATGGTTTTGGCCACGAACCCCCTGCCGCCGATGAACCGTTCAATCAGTTCTTCGGACAGGGGTTCGGTGGTCACCGCACCGGTGCTCAAATCGATTCTCAGGATCTTGCCCGCGTATCCGTATGGCATATCACACCGCCTCTCTCTGTTCGGTTTCCACCAGCTGAATGGCGCCCCGGGGGCAGGCCCGGGCGCATTCGCCGCAGAGAATGCACTTGGTCGGCATATCCGATGCCTTGCCCACCATGATGACCCCGTGCGGGCAGGTGTCGACGCAGGCGCCGCATTCGGTGCAGGTTTCTTCGTCGATTCGGTAGACCCCGTCCTCATCCAGGGTAATCGCTTCGACCGGGCAGACCTCGGCGCACTCGCCGCACTGAGTGCACAGGTGGACCCGGTAGTCCCCCGGGGCGGGAAAGCGGCCTTCGATGCGAAGGAGGGCTTTGGAAGGGTTGACCTCCCGGTAGTTTTCCAGGGCGCAGGCCAGTTTGCAGACCCCGCATCCGGAGCATCGTTCGTGTATGGCTCTTAATTCCACAATCCTCGACTCCAATTCGTCGTCATAAATGACATCGGGTTGAAAAAAATGAGTGAACAAACGTTATTCCCGAAGAACGATCAGGTCCATGTCCACCTCCGACGGGGCGGCGAACTGATGGATCCGTCTTTGAAACAGTTTGATATGTTCCGTTACGATGCGGACCGCCTCCCCCTCATCCCGCCTTTCCAGGCCGGCGATCAGGTTTTCATGGTCTCTGATGGAATGTTCCCCGTGGGATTCCAGGTCCATGGCCGCTTCCCGGCGGCTGAAACAGAGATAGGCCAGACGCTGAGACTGGTTCTGCAAAGAATCGAGATAAGACTTGAGAAAACTGTTGTCCGCGGCATCGTAAACGGCCCGGTGAAACCGGCTGTTTTGCAGGGTGACGCCCAGAAAATCCTTTTTTTTCCAGACCTTTTCAAAATCGGCATTGATTGTCCGCAGCACCCCGATCTGTTCCGGTCGAATGCGCCGGGCCGCCAGGGCCGCGGCGGACCTTTCCAGAATCAGGAGGGTCTCGAAAAGATCTTTGAGGTCGCTCAGGGTGACGTCCCGAACCAGAAATCCCCGGCCGTGGCGCACCTGAATCAGCCCCTCGGCCGCCAGCCGGAAGAGGGATTCCCGTATCGGGGTGCGGCCGATGGAAAGCTCATCGGCCAGCCGGGCTTCATCGATCTGATCCCCGGGGCGCAGGCGGACCGTAATGATCCTGTCCTTGATCCGCTGATAGGCGACCTCGCTGAGGGGGGCCGCGGGGTATGATCGGTTTTTTCGGGGCATGGTTTCTTCCGGCGATAAAATATATTCAAAATATATTTAACGTATATCGAAGATGCGGAAGTGGATGTCAAGGGTTGTTTCTGGTGAAGGCCGATTATTTAATGAATGGAAATTTCTTTCCTCAGACAAACTCCGCCCGGGAAATTTCATGTTTTTTCATTTTATAATGAAGCAGCTGTCGGGAGATGCCCATGGATCGGGCGGCGCGGGTGACATTGCCCTGGTGGGTTTGAAGGGCCTTGAGGATGAGGCGTTTTTCGCGGTCTTCCTGGGTTTTGATGAGATTCTTTCCTCGGCGGCCCGGCGGTTTGGAGGGGTGTTCACCGGGGTCGGCCGAAGATTCCCCGCCCTCCGGTGAAATCGCACCCGGGGTATGGGCGGCAAACGGTTCCGGAAAATAAGAATCCGGGGTCGAGGGCTGGTTTTTCATTCGGTACCAGGTGGGCAGGTGGGACCGAAGGTGATCCAGCTCGATGGTGTCGGCCTGGCCCACCAGGTTGAGGGCCCCCTCGATGACATGCTCCAGCTCCCGGACATTGCCGGGCCAGTGGTAATCCTTGAAGATGTCGAGGACCTCGGGGGCGATGCCGGTCACCTGTTTTCCCAGAGCCCGGCCGTGTTTGCGGATGAAATGATGGATCAGCCGTTCGAGTTCGGTTTTTCGCTCCCGCAGGGGCGGAATGGGGATGAAGACGACCCCTAAACGATAGAACAGATCGGGCCGCAGGGAGCCTTCCGCAATGGCGGTGTGGGGCTGCCGGTTGACCGAGCTGATGATCTTCAGGTCCACCTCGATCTCTTTGAAGGAGCCCAGCCGCCGAACCCGGTGCTCCTGCAGCACCCGAAGAATCTTGGCCTGAAGCCCCACCGGCATCGAGTTGAGTTCGTCCAGAAAGAGGGTGCCGCCGCTGGCCTTTTCGAACAGGCCCGGCTTGGAATGGGCCCCTGTAAAAGCCCCCTTGGAGGTGCCGAAGAGAATCCCCTCCAGCAGGTTTTCCGGAATCGCGGCGCAGTTGACAGCGGTGTAGCGGGATGTCTTTCGGTCGCTGAAATTGTGGATGGACTGGGCGAAAAGTTCCTTGCCGGTGCCGGTTTCGCCGTAGAGCATCACCGGAGAGGGGGTGTTGGCGGCCATCATGCCGGTGTTGACCGCCCGCAGAAATTCGGGATCTTTACCGATGATGCTGGAAAAGGTGAATCGGGTGTTGTTGCCGAGGTTTTCTTTGGCCCGGGGTATGGACACCTGGGAGAGGGTCTCTTCCAGCACATTGTAGTCCCGGACGAAACAGACCGCGCCTTTCAGGGATTTGTTTTTGAACAGCGGGTAGACGCTGTGGATGGTGTTGGCCACCCGGCCCATCCGGGTGCGGTAGTAAAAGGGACGGTCGATAATGGGCCGACGGGTCCGCAGGCACTGCATCAGCATGCTGGTTTCCGGGGTCAGCTCATAGATCTCGGTCACCAGTCTGTGCAGCGCTTCCCGCCGGTCGACATCGTCGATCCGGGCCATCGCGTCGTTGTAATAGATAATCCTGCCGGTACGGTTGACCACGATCACCCCGGCGCTGAGATGATCAAACACCGGCAGAAAATCCCGATAGCTCAGATCGAGTATTTCCAGATCCGTATCTTTCATTGATCGGTCATCCCCCCCTACGAATCACCTATCACGTTTCATCCGCATGAATCAAGGGCCGCCTAAAAGCCGCCGCCGTCCCGAAGATGCAGATTGAACAGGAGGTCGTTTTCCAGGTAGGCCTGTTCCAGCCTTTCCTGGTGCTGTTTCATGGCCGCATCCTGGCGGCCGGCCAGCTCCACCATGAGGCAGTTGATGATGCAGGATATCCCAGCCGAATACCCGATCAGGGGGATCGATTTCGAGGGGGCGACAAGGCTTCGGTGGGCGAACTGGATCAGCGGGCACAGCTTGCTGTCGGCGATCACCAGGAGGGTCTTGTCCAGCCGCCGGGCCACC
>JAABSQ010000640.1 GCA_011390315.1 Desulfobacteraceae bacterium | reverse complement strand
ATAATTTTCCTTTCAGAGTCTTTTGTAGGTATATCGGTATAAATGTAGACGAATGAACGATTCCCGACCACCGATTCTGAATTTTACAGATTGGAAATCAACGCTTCCAGATTCGGATGGTTGCTGATGCTGTAAAAAAAGAGCAATAGTCCCCCGACTCGCAGCAAGCGTTTGGTGGAACTGCTCACCCGCCAGGGGGGAAGGAGGGAGGCGACCAGAAAGCCTCCGCAAGTGAAAAAAGGGGTCAAAAATTTCCCGTTCCCGGCTTTCCACGCCAGCATCAGGGTAATAACATACAAATACCCCGTTAAAGCCACAGCCACTGCTTTGATGCGGCGATGGCCCCGGAACAGGGCGTACCCGACGGCCGGCAGAATCAACAGAAAGGCAAACGGGCCGAACCATGCCACATCCCTATTCTGATAGCGAGTCAAAACAAAGGGCTCAGCCGCCCCCCGGGTCCCCACCAACGGCTTTAAAAATCGATCATATCCGCCTTGAAACTGTTCCGACAAACGAACGCCCATGGTCCATTTCCATAAATAATCCAGGGGCGGTATCGGGTCGGCACTTTCAAAAAAATAGCGGATCAGATTGCCGGCTGCCCCGACCAGCCCGTCCTGGTTCTCCTGGAATACCGGTCTCGCCCCCGGTTCCGGAAAATCGGGCCTTCCATAGCGCAGCCCCCCTGAAAAGATCAAGGCGGATACAATCGCAAGGCCCAATCCCAGGGGCCGGGCCAGGATGAAACCGCGCCAGAATCGGGCGCCGTGCCGCCGAATCAACAGGACGATCGCCAGAAACAGTAGAATAACCGGAAAAACCCACCCGGCAGGATCATCGGTAACCCCGAAGGCAATCCCCGGCAGGAGAAGGGCGATATCCCTCCGGTTCGGCAGTTCGATCAACCGGTGAACGGCAAGCAGGCCGAAAAGGCCGGCAGCCGCCGGAACCAGGGTTTCCGCCGGTGAAAAGGACTGGTACACCAGTTGCGGCATGCCGATCACCACCAGGGTGACGGTGAAAGCGGTGGAGGGCCAGGAGTATCGCCGGGACAGCGAATAGGTGGAAAATGCAATGGACAGATACATCAGCAGACTGAAAATTCTCGAGACCGTATTCGGATGCCAGCGTTGATAAAAGAATGAAAGCGACGAACCGGCCGGGTTTTCTCCGGCCGGCACAAGGAGCAACCCCATGAACAGAAGCAACCACCCGAGAACCAGGAGGAATGATCCCGACGGATAGGTGGAGACAAAGAATTTCAGGATTTTCAGGGATTCCCTCCAGCGGCTTCGCTGCACCGTCAAGACGGAGACGGCGGCACAAACCAGGATGCCTTCCCCCAACACCATCCATTCCGGAATGCCCAGCAGGTCGAGGATATGCAAAAGCAGGGATATCAGCATCAAGCCCGTGATGATGCCGTAGGCGGCCGCCTCTGCGAAGGTGTACCGACGGGTGCGAAAGAAAATGAAGCCGGAAAGGCACATCCCCCCGATCTCCACGGCCATTCCAAGCGTCATGAGAGACCATTCCGGAGCGGTCATGGACCCTTGTCGATCTTTTCGGGGTCCTCCGTCGGGTCGGGTCGGGAGGCCGCTTTTTCGGCTTTGAGGTGCGCTACGATTTCAACCATGAAATCCCGCATCTCCCGGGCGATTTCCAGACACTCGTCGCAATATACTTTTTTGCGCATCTTGCCGTGGGCCTCGATCTGGTGCCAGTACCAGCGTCCGTACGGGGAACCCTTGCAGAATTTATGGCCGGTATACTCCGAAATGGGACAGCCGATGCAGATGAGCATGTAAAAAATCCGGCACGGCGGGCAATCCAGCACGCCGCCGTCGGTGCTCTTACCGGCGATGATGCGGTCCCATTTTCGAACGGAAGCTTCCATAATACGGATCTTGTTCATGCTGCCTCCCTTGAACCGGTCAGGGTTGGATGGTTTTCCAGAACCGGCGATGAACATGGAAACACCGGGAAACCGCCCGAGCGACCTGTTTCCGGTGTTTTTTGGAGGGCGGTTCGGACAGATCACTACAGGTCGATCCGGAAAGCTCGGAGACGACCGCCCGCACACAGTCTCCGAGCACCGCCCCATTGTACCCCCCTTCAAGGCCCAATACCAGTCTTCCCCGGCAACAACGCTCGGCAATCCGCATCAGAGACCGGGTCAGGCCGGCGAACCCGAGCGGCGTCATGCGCATTCCGCCCAGCGGGTCCTCCCGATGGGTATCGAATCCGGCGGAGACCAGAATCAACTCCGGCTCGAATTCCAGGGCCAGCGGAACCAGCACGGTCTCAAAAAGCATCCGGTATTCCGCATCCCCCAATCCCTTGGGAAGGGGAATGTTCACCGTATAGCCTTCACCGGGCCCCCGCCCGATTTCCGTGAACACCCCGGTACCCGGGAAATGGGGGTATTGATGAAGGGAAAAAAACATCACCGAGGGATCATCCTCAAAAATGTGCTGAGTGCCGTTTCCATGATGAACATCCCAGTCGACGATGAGAACCCGGTTCAACCCCAGGTATCTGCGGGCGAACATGGCCCCGAGGGCGATGTTGTTGACCAGGCAATAGCCCATGGCCCGGTTCCGTTCGGCGTGATGCCCCGGGGGCCGAAGCAGGACGAATCCGTTATCCAGTTCACCGGAAACGACCCGGGCGATCATCTCGCACATGCCGCCGGCGGCCAGCAGCACCGTTTCATAGGACCCGGGCGAGGTGAAGGTATCCGGCGTCAGCGCGCAGTGTTCCTTTCCGGCGGTGGATGCCAAGGCCCGAAGATAATCCGGTGAATGGATCAGTTCGATTTCCGCGGGTTCGGCCCGGCGCGGTTTGATCTCGGCGAGGCTGATTTCATTCATCAGATCCTCCAGGGCCGCATGGATGGAGAGAAGCCGGCCGGGATTTTCCGGATGGCCGTCGGCGGTGACATGATCCAGAAAACGCAGGTCCCGGACAATCCCGGTGCGAAGCGGCCGGAGGGTGGTCATCGGATTCCGGCCTCACCGGGCAGGACCATCACCGGGCAGGCGATATGACGAAGGACCGATTCAGTGGTGGACCCCATCCACAGCTTTTCCCAAGGATTGTGAAAACGCAGCCCCACCACCACCAGGTCCGACACCGAATCCTGAACATAGGCGACCATTCCTTCCCAGGGAATACCCGGCAGGATCGCCGTTTTCACCGGAATCTCACTACAATCCGATTCCGGAAGCAGAGACTTCAGCCGTCTTCGACGGTCCTGCCGCAGCACCTCCTGTTGTTCGCCGTATCCACCCCGAGTGGAATTCATGAGGGTTTCATCCATCGGGGATTCGAGAAAATGGACAAGATGGCATTCCGCGCCCGATTTTCGGGCGAATCGACAGGCAAAACGAACGAATTCTGCGGAACCGTTTTCAAAATCACACCCGACGATGATGCGCCGAAAACCGGTGAATTCAAATGAAGCCCCTTTATTCGAGAGCGGTTCAACAGCTGTTTTCCCGGGCTTGCGTGGATGAATGACCAGAAGCGGCTGATGGACGGTCCGGGCGAATTTCTCCACCACCGTTCCCGAAAGAATCCGCCTCAGGACCCCGACGCTGTGGCTGGCGGTGATGACAAGATCGGCATTCAACTCATCGGCGGCCCGGTTTGCCGCCTCCACCGGGTGTCCGAAATCCACCCGCGGTTGCCAGTCGACCTGCCTTCCCTCCATCAACTGTTCCATTTTTTCCCGGACCTGTCGAAGAACACGATTCTGGTCCGAACCTCTCACGGTATCGGCGGTGCCGTAGATCATATTTCGAGGAAAACAGATCGCGTGAAACAGATACAGCGTCGCTCCGAATTGTCGGGCAAGGACCTGCCCGTATTCCAGGGCGGCCTGAGAGTAGGCGGAAAAATCGATGGGGATGAGGATACTAGCCGGCATCGGAAGCCTCCCGGACCGGAAGTTCAAAAGAGAAGGTCGACCCCGCTCCCGGTTCGCTTTCCACCCATATGACTCCGCCGTGATGCTCCACGATTCGGCGGGAGATGGAAAGCCCGAGGCCGCTGCCCGAGGGCCGGGTTTTGTTCACATTTCGAATCTGATGAAATTTGTCGAAGATGCGTTTCTGATGCTCCGGGCTGATGCCGATGCCGTTGTCCTGCACATCCACCCGGACCTTCTCGTTGGCGTGGCTCAGGGTGATGTCGATGCGGCCCCGGTCTTCGTCGCAGAATTTCACCGCATTGGAGATCAGATTGAGCATCACCTGAATCAGACGATCGACATCGCCCGGGATCTTCGGCATCGGTGCTTCGGGTTGATGGATTCGAACCGCCGCCCCCTTGTCCCGAACCAGCTGGTCGGTTCTGGAGACGGCGTCGGATACCACTTCACAGAGATCCACCTCTTGAATCTGCCATTCCATGCGGCCCGATTCCATTTTCTGAAAATCGAGAACCTGGTTGATCAGACGGGTCAGCCGTTCGCTTTCCTTGATGATGATCCCCAGAAACTGCCGGTGCTGATCGGGATCAATATCTTCGGTATCATACAGAATCTCGGCGATGGAGCGGACCGAGGTAAGCGGGGTGCGCAGCTCATGGGTGACGGTGGAGATGAATTCATCCTTGAGCCGGTCGAGCTCCTGAAGGCGTTCATTGGCCGCCTTCAGCTCGGCGGTGGTTCTTTCCAGCTCCTTGCTGTAGATAATCACCTGCCGGGTTTCGTCCAGAATATTCATGACTTCTTCGATGCCGAGGGATTCCTCCTTTACCACCGAGGCCACCATCACCCGGGCCGAGGCCGAGCCGATGGCTCCCGAAAGGAGCTTTTCCGCATAGCTGATAAGATCGTCATCCGCCGTCAGCGATTTTTCCCAGTCGAGCCGGCGGGAGTCGGCGTATTGGGAGAGGAGCTCCCGGGTCCGCTGTTCCCCCAGAAACCGCTCCAGAAGCGATTTCAAGTCGGGCACCGAGGCGGTCCGCCGCCAGGTGAACTCTTCACGGGGCTTGAAGACATCCACGAAAAGGGCGGCCTGGGTATGCTCCATCGGGCTGGGCCGGGTAAAGAGGGAAACCCCGATGTAGCCCCCCAGATTGACGAACATGGACCAGAACACCGCATGGGCCACGTTGTTGAACCCCTCCAGGCCGAAGAGTTGAAAGGGCCGCAGCAGGGCGATCCCCCAGGGCCCTTCGGTGACGAATTCCGAAGAGAGCAGTCCGGTCTGAACCAGGGACGGCAGAAACAGGGTATAGGCCCAGACCAGAAACCCGGCCACCATTCCCCAGAGGGCCCCCAGCCGGGTGGACCGCTTCCAGAAGATGCCGCCCAGAATCGCCGGCGCAAACTGGGCCACCGCGGCAAAAGAGACCAGTCCGGTGGAAACCAGGGGATAATACTCTCCGATAAACCGAAAATATGTATATCCCAAAAGCAGAAGGACGGCGATGCCGCTTCGCCGAATGGACAGAAGCAGACCGCTCATATCCCCCCGTTGGGAGATCTTGGAAAAGGGCAGCCGCAGGAGCACCGGCATGACCAGTTCATTGCAGATCATGGTGGAGAGCGCCACCGTCTCCACGATCACCATGCCGGTGGCGGCCGAGGTGCCGCCGATGTATGCCAGCAGGGCCAGTTCTTCCTGGTGAACCGCCATCGGCAGGGTCAATACAAAGGTGTCCGCATCGACGACTCCCGGGGGAAACTCGAGCAGCCCCGCCAAAGCCACCGGAAGTACAAAGACGTTGATGGCCAGAAGGTAGAGGGGAAACAGCCAGACGGCTTTCTTCAGATGGTCTTCATTGATATTTTCCACCACCGCCACATGAAACTGCCTGGGAAGAAAAATCACCGCCGTCATGGAGAGAAATATATAAATTCCCCAGTCGATATAGGCGCCGGGACGATTCTCCATCACCAGCAGGCGCCGGAATTCGGGTTCGGATCGGATCTTTTCGAAAAGGTCCCCGAATCCGTTGTACAGGCTGTAGGTGATCCATATTCCGATAGAGAGAAAGGCGATCAGTTTGACGATCGACTCAAACGCGATGGCGGCCACCAACCCCTCATGCCGTTCGGTCGTTTCCAGGTGCCGGGTGCCGAAAAGGATGGAAAACACCGCCAGAAGCACACTCACATAAAACGCGGTGTCCTGAAGCACCGGAATTTTGGCGAAATTTCGGGGCATGACAATCTCCGGATATCCTTGGATCACCAGGTAGCTCGTGGAGATGGCCTTGAGCTGAAGGGCGATATAGGGGATGATCCCCAGCACGGCGATGACGGTCACCACTCCGCCCAGGATGGTGCTCTTGCCGTAGCGGGACCCGATAAAATCGGCAATGGAGGTGATGTGGTGGATTTTGCTGATGCGAATGATCTTTCGCAGGATCAGCCAACCCAGGGCGGCCATGAGGGTGGGACCGATATAGATGGTCAGAAAGCCGGGGCCGTCCCGAACCGCCCGGCCCACGCTTCCGTAAAAGGTCCAGGCGGTGCAGTAAACGGCCAGAGAAAGGGCGTAAATGTATGGATTGCCGACAATGGACCGGCCCATGTCGGCATGTTTGTCTCCGATATAGGCGATGGCGAAAAGAAACCCCATATACCCGAAGGAGAAAAAGAGTATGGTGGCGGTTTCTAACATGCCCCTCCGGTTTCAGCGCCGGTCGTCGGGCGTATTGTCTTTGATCCGGGTAATCAGGGCGACGGCCAGAATCATGAACACCCATACCGAGAAAATATACAGATAGAGAGGGGGAATTCCGAATACCAGCCGGTTCAGGCTGAAAAGAGAGAGCATCGGATAATTGAAGAGCACCCATCCGAGCAGAAACAGGGCCGCCAGTCTCGCGGTTTTTCTGCTGTCTGCAGTCATAGCAGAGAGGACCCGGTGAATTCGAACTCCATCTTGCCTTGAGATTTTTCAATCCGCTTGAATATTTCCTTCAGCATGGTCTGTTCGATCCGGGAGAGCTTCTTGGGATTGATATAGTTGTCGGGTTCACGATTCTCTTCGATGGCGGCGGTAACCTGACGGACAAACCGAAGCTGCATCAAAAAACTGTAGGCTTTTTGAAGATCATCGTACTCATTTTGGGATATTACCTTTTTCAGGTATATCTGATAAAG
>JAABSQ010000639.1 GCA_011390315.1 Desulfobacteraceae bacterium | reverse complement strand
CGTTCCAGGGTGTTGGTTTCTTCGATCTTATTTTTCAGGGCGTAAATCCGGGCAAAGTCGACGATGGGCGTCATGGCGCTCTTGATATCGAACTGATTCCGATGCCGGCCCTTGGATTCCACCACGAAATTCCTGAAAAAACCGATGGGCGGCCGGAAATGAAGACCGTTTTCGGTAAGATGGCGAAAAAACCCGGCCCATCCGCCCAGTGAATCGAAAAGGAACTTGCGAAGTTCGGAAACAAGATTCATATCCCCGTAGGCCCCTCTGAAATCGAAAAAGATGCTGGAATCGCGCAGGTCCTCGGGGCTTGCAGCATGAATCCATCCGTTGAAATAGTCTTTCCACTGGGAAATCGGCTGACACCACCGGGGATTCTTGGCCATGATGCCGCCTTCACAGAAATCATATCCGACCTGGTCCAGCCAGGTGCAGACCTTATCGCCGAATTTCAGAAAATAGTCGTTGACCTCCTTTTTTGAAGACTCGGGCACATTTTCATACACAATCGCGTTGTCCTGATCAGTCTTCAGGGTCTGCTCCTGGCGGCCTTCGCTGCCCATGATCATAAAGACGAAGCGAGCCGGGGGCTCGCCCATATCCTCCAGCGCGAAACCGATCAGTTTTTCCAGAATCACGTCGGATACGGTCGTGACCAGCCGGTTCACGTTTTCGGCCTTGACTCCGCCCTGGATCAGGCTTCGAAGCACCCTGGGAAGCTGCTTACGAATGTTGATGATTCCGCTGATATCTTTGGCTAAGGAGATCTGGCGGGTCAGGAAAAAGGGGGATTGGCCCTGAGCGGTCAGCAGGTCGTTATTGGTGATCAAGCCCACGACCCCGTCTCCGTCGGTCACCGCCAGATGCTTGATGTTGTAGTGCATCATGGAAAGCATGGCCTCGAAGGCCAACGCCTGAGCGGAAATGGCGCGCAAAGGGGTCGACATAATCTTCGAAACCGGGGTTTGCGGATCGAGCCCCGGAGCGAGGACTTTTCTTCTCAGATCATTGTCGGTCACCATTCCGATGATCTCTCCGCCGGAGCTCCGAATGAAAACGGAGCTGGACTCTTTTTCAGACATCAGCCGGGCCGCTTCCTGAATCGAGGTCTCCCGGGTGCAGTCCAGGATATCTTTTCGGCAGAGGGTGTCGACCGATTGGTTCAGAAACTGGCTCGAATCTTCCTTGGGCAGCATGGCTTTTCGAATAAAGGCGGCATAAGACCGGTCGAGCATTCGCTTACCGAAAGTATCGGTGAAAAATTCGGAAAAGGCTTCGAATTCATCACAGAGTTCCAGGAATCGGTCTTTGGGAAGAATATTGAAAAAGGTATCCTCGGTGATCTCAAGGGTACGGACGGCGATGCCATCGTTGAGGAGCATGGAAATGCCCCCGTACGTGTCTCCCTCGCTCAATATTCCGAGGAGTTTCTTCTGACTTTCTTCCTGGAAATACCGTTCGGCAGCCCCTTTCTGAATGATGTAGAGATATTCGACTTTCGATTCCCCCTGAACGAACAGAATCGTTCCCTTGGAATAGCGCACCACGGAAAGTTTTTCCGCGACGCACTCGACGGTCTGTTCAGGCAGAAATGAGAACGGAGCGATATTGGATAGGAACTGAAAAGCCTGGCCCGATGCAATGATTTCGGCATAGGAGGCATCGTGCATCCGCTCACTGAAAATTTCGGCAAAATACCTGTAGAAAAACTCATACCGCGAGCAGAGCTCCAGAAAAACCTCCTTGGAAAGAACGATCACCGAGGTGTCTTCCCGAGCCTGAACGTGACGCACCGAAACCGCTCGGTTCATCAGGATGGAGATGCCCCCGAAGATTCCGCCCCTTTCCAGGACAACCGGCTGTTTCTTCTCCCCCCCTTCCTTGAAAAACAGCTCCAGCTCTCCGGTTTCGACGATAAAAATGCGATCGATGGGGGTGCGGTTCTGAGCAGCCAGAACGGTGCCCCGAGGGTATTCTTCACGCTCCGCTTTGGCGGTGATTTCTTCCCGGTCTTCTTCTGGCAGGGAAGCAAATGGCGGCGTTTCCTTCAATAGATCGGATAGGGTCCTGTCGTCCATTGGGTTCCTCGATTAAGTCGGCCGGAATCAGTATCTGAGTCTGGCGTAATAGGTCTTTTGTGATGCCTCCCGGGCTTCTTTGAGGGTATAAATCCCTTTATTGGCCAGGAGTCGAATCAGTTTCAGAAAAAGCTCGGCGGTGGTCCAGGCATCCCCCAGAGCGGTATGGCGTCCCACCACCTTGATGCCCATTCGGTGGGCTGCCGATTCCAGGTTATGGCTTTGGTGAATGGGATGAACCACCGCCGAAAGCAGAAGCGTATCCAGGACCGGGTTGATGAAGCGGATCCCGGTAGTCCACTCCTTCATCTGAAGCATGCGCATATCGAACGCGGCATTGTGGGCCACCAGAACGGTATTGCCCACAAACCGGCGAAACGCCGGCAGCACCTGATCGATGGTCGGTTGTCCTTTCAGAACTTCGGGCTGAATTTGATGAAATTTGATCGACTCCCAACTCAGTTCCCGCTGAGGATTCACCAATTGGTCGAATTTTTCATCCCGAAGAATGCGACCGTTGACGATCCGCACGGCGCCGATGGAGATGATTTCATCCCCTCCCTGGGGATTCAGCCCGGTGGTCTCGGTGTCGAAAACGGTGTAGGTCAGTTCGGACAGGGGTTGATTGTCCAGCTCGCTGGTTTGACCGGCCTGATTAAAAAGATCGAAATCATAGAATTCCGGTCGGCTTTCCGAAAGAATAGCCAGGTGCCGTATCTGTTCGGATGCCGGAATATCGTGAACCGGCAGGGAGAGTCGAAAATAGGAAAAGCCGTTCTTTTCCCGGTCCGAATAGGTCCAGATCTCGGCATCGTGGTGTCCGACCACATCCTTCAGGGTGAGGGGAATCATGTCTTCGTTCACCTTCAATATCATGTTCTCCCAGTTTCGCAAGGCGTCGAGTCGAATCGGTTCTCCCCGCCATCCGAAATCCAGAACGGCATACCCTTCTTTTCGGGTCAGGGTACAGTTGAAATGGTCGACATGAACCTCCTCTTTCAAATGATGAAGCACGAAAAGCATCGACAGAAGCAGGGAGTAATTGTCTATTTTGATGCTTTCTTCACAGTCGCAATGGAGAAGGTCAATGGTCACACCGAGGGTCTCTTTCGCCCTTCGGGTAATCCCCTGGATAAAGTCCCCGGTGGTCACGGTGACCAGCGGCCATTGGGTTTTGATGAAGCTGGAATAATCGAACCATTTATTGTTGAGGAGTTCACTTAAACTCCGGGCTTCATCATGAACAATGGTATAGAAAGATTGCCGCTGTTCCGGTTCCATTCCGGGATACTCCAGGAGCAGTTCCGCTGCCGAGCGGATGCTGGAAACCGAGGCCCGCATGTTTTTGGTGAGGGATCGAAGCTGGTTGTTGACCTCTCGGTCCCGTTGAAGCTTTTCAGTGATATCCCGAAAAATTAAAATGAACCCCGAGAAAATTCGCTCATGATCCAGCACCGGAACCGCCTCCACTTTTATCAGGGAATGATTCCGGCTCACCATTACGAAAAAAGAGGCGGCATTGGGAGATTTCCGTTCCAGCTTGAGGTGAATTTCGTTCAGGGCATGTTCAATCAGGTTCTTGTCGAGGATTTCATAGATGGTTCGCCCCAACCCCACATACCGGTCTGATTGACGGCATTCTCGGGGCTCCTCGGATAATCCGTCCGGATCATTTTCACCCAATACCGCCTTGGCCTGACGGTTGTACAGAATGATTCTGCCCCGGGCGTTGCAGATCACAACCCCTTCCGGGAGTTCGGACAACAGGCCGGCGAAAATGTTTTTTTCCGATTCGACATCGGCCTTGGCCCTTTCGATTTTCTCCCGAATATTGTTTTTGATCTCCTGGTACCGTTCGGCATTCTGGTTAATGATTCTGGAGAGCCGGATCACATCCTTGCCGCCGTCGATATTGACGCGATGCCCCGGATTGACGGAGCACATCAATGAGGCTTCGTCTGCGAGCTGTCCAAGCGGAATGATGTAAAAGCGGAAAAACCAGTCGAGGGTAAGGCCCAGAACGGCGAATAACAGAAATGCGACGGTGAACAGGTATCCGAAATTGGCTTTAAAAACCTGGACAAGCAGGGCTTTCTCGTCCGGGGGGAGGGGCTGCCAGAAGAGCCAGGCCATGGCGACGAAAACGATCAGAACGAACCCGATGGAGACGATGACCCACCAGAAAAATTTATTTTTGGGGCTCATCGGAGAGAAGATTTTTGACGCATTCGATCACTTCCGCATTGGAAAAGGGTTTGGTGATATAGGCATCCCCGCCCATGGACATTCCTTTGGAAATATCCATGTCCCGTCCCATGGCGGTCAGAAAGGCGATTTTGATGTCCCGCCAGTCGGGATGGTTTCGAATCACCTGACACACCTCGAACCCGTCCATCTGGGGGAGCATGATGTCCAACAACACGAGATCGGGCGCAAAGGCGGAGAGGGCCTCCATGACCGCTTCCCCGTTTTCCACCGCCATCACCTCATAGCCGTTTTTCTCCAGAAGAAATCGAATGGGTATCAATATGTTGGGTTCGTCTTCCACCACCAGAATTTTATGGGGCATGGATCCATTCACCTCTTCATCATTTCAATCATCGAAAGAACCGGGCCGCTAACTGAACAGCGGTTTACCGAAAAACCCGACAAAGGTGAAAATAATAAATCCCAAAATCACCAGAATCATCGTCAGCGTATAATATTTTTGAAAAACATCAAACCGCCGGTCTTTTCGGTGGTAAAAAACACCCCGACAACATTTTTCGCACCAGCTTTTTTCTTTTCGAGTAATGAAGGAATGACCGCATTTGCAGGTGACTTCCTTTTCGGGCAACGGATTCTGCATTCTAAATGCCTCCCTTTCCGGTTTATACAACGGCGGTTTATATTTTTGAACAGGCGATATCGTCCCCTTTTTCACAGGCGATTTTGACCTGTTTCCAGTCCTCGAATTCATACCGGCCGACGATTTTATCACTGAACCCTTTGAGGGCGCCTCTTCTTTCCCGGGCATACTCCGAGAGATACCACCACCATTTCTCCCCGTAAAGAATTTTATGGGCTGAATAATCCCTTCGGTCGATGAGTGAATCGACTTCGATCTGCTCAATCCCGAAGTCGTTGTATTCGGGCCCGAGCAGCAGACAGGCCGCAATAATATCCCGGGAATGGTTTTTAAGGACCACCTTTGAATACAGCTTGGACAAGGCGATGGGTTTGGCGTCATACCGAAGGCTCTTGGCGATATTGATGATGACCTCGTTTTTAAAAATATGCAGCTCTATGTCACACCCGTAATCCTTGGATACGACCGCAAAAGGCACACTGTTTCCCACCATCAGAATATCCACATCTCCGGGAACGGCGTCCAGGGAATAACCGGCCAGATACCGGGCCATGGAACCGAACAGCAATACCGCATTCGGGTGGTACGCCGTCAAATCGTTCGTCAGTTGCACAAGCGCATGCTGTTTCGATTCGAGACGTGAAGATCCTTCGGATTCGGCGGTTCCGGACTGAATGGAAAAATAATTGTATGCCACGGCCTAGCGCCTTCTGCAGGTCCGGGCCGGAAAATCGAATTCTTCAGCCCCGGATTCATAAAAGAACCGGCCGGAAGGGATACAAACGAATGGCGCCCCCTGCCGGCCGGATAAATCAAGATTTAAAGACTATCCCCAGAGCCCCCAGCTGAACGAGGAGACAAAAAGGATGCAAAAGATGAAAATTCCTGCCATCCAATAGTCTTCTTTCTTCATGATGATTCCTCCTGAACTGATGAGGTTTAGACTTCTTTGACCACGATATTCTGTTCGGTGTCGGCCCGCTGAATCTGGACTTCGTTGGTGGTGGCCATTTCAGCCTTGAAGGCAAGCCCCCACATCATGACGATACCCAGAATCCACCAGAAGATCTGCCAGGACCAGAGCGGCGGAAATCCGGCGAAGGAGAAGGCGTTGTTGCCGATAATACAGGCGGGTCCGATGGCGAAGAAATACCATACGGGAACGACGATCTTCATAACCTTGCGCCATTGCTTGCCGGATTCGCTGGGCTCATCCACATCGTCGAGCCAGTCGCGCATCTCTTTCTGCCGATCGACGGTTTCCTGGGAATCCTTGACCCCCAATCCCTTGAAAAGATAGGCGACCGCCAGGCCGGTAAAGGTGCCCCAGAATGCGCAATGCATCGAGAGCGGACTGGGCCATACCTTAAATGTGAGAAATACCGCGATCATGCCTGAAAGAACCCCGGCCACGGCGCCGACGGATGGAATTTTGAACCCCCAGATGACGCCCAAGAGAAGCACGTACATGACGAACCCGAAGGCGGTGGCCAGCGCCCCGAGAATAACCAGAGCCGCGGTCGACGTCATTCCGACGACCAGAGCCAGGATGGTCAGCACGGTGGCCAACAGCCGGTTGATCCAGATCTGCTCGGCATCGCTTACGTTCTGGTTTTTAATGTATCGCCAGTAGACATCCCGCAGCAGAATCGATCCGCCGGTTCCGATATAGGGCGCGGCGGTGGAGTGAATGGCGGCGATGGCGCCCATGAAGACGACGCCCAGCATGATCGGCGGCAGGAAACGCTGCATCAGCAGCGGCACCACCGATTTATCGGTCAACCCCTGAAAGGCTTCGATGCCCTGAAGTTGCAGAATTTTGGCGCCCATGCCCTGGAAAGCGGTGAAGAAAAACAGCGCCAGACCGACCACGAAGGTGGACATGAAGGCCTGCTGCCAAGCCAGGGGTTTGGGGGATTTAATGCCGAAGGTCCACATGGTGAAGGCCGGCGAAGACTGAATTCCCATCAGGGCGAACATATACGTCAAGATCATCACAGCGGTCCATGCCGTCTCCCCTTCGGCACCTCCCAGGCCGAAATTGATCACTCGGGGGACTTCTGTAAGCCGTGGTCCCAAATCGTTCACATTCGCGGAAAACCCGGCCCAGCCTCCGAATTCCGGATGCTGAATAACGAACCAGCCGAGAATCATGATCCCGCCCACCAGCAGCAGGAACTGAATGACCCCGACCCAGGTGCTGGCCTTGAGACCGCCGGTACAGACATAAAACCAGACGATAAAGGAGAGAAAAATGGCGCCGAATTTAAACGGAACGCCGGCGATCACGTTGAACAGGGCGCCGGCCGCCATCAGCTGAACCGCGGAATAGAAAATCGAGTAGAGGACCGCTGTGGTGACGACCAGCCAGCGGATGGCCTCACTGTTGAAGTAATATGCGTACATGTCGCCGGGGGTGATGAATCCGTACCGTTTTCCCAGCAACCAGGTTCTTTTGGAGAAAAAGGTTCCGGTGATCGGAATGGTGAGAACATAAAAGGATGCAAAGGCATAGGCCAATCCGTCCCGCCAGATCAGACCCGGATGGCCGATGAAGGTCCACCCGCTGAAGGATGCGGCGGTGGCGGCCATCAAAAAGGCGGCAAAGGGGATCGACCGCCCGGCGATGGAGTAGCCCGAAGAGGTTTTTTCGGTGAAATACCCCTTCAACCCCCAATAAAAACAGTAAATAATGTAAAGTCCAAGGAAAATGTAGACCCAAGTGGTTCCAGCCATTTTACCCCCTCCTGTGAGAAGCGTCTATAGATAAATGGATTCGATTTCAATCTAACCGCATCGGCTTTCCCGCCGCTCTTATCACCACCTTTCTTTCAAATTGGTTTGAATTGAATATACTCAAATCTTTCTTCGATTGACCCGCCGTAAGCCGCCTTCCAATTCTTTCAATTTATTTAATGGACTTCTCAAAGGATTATGGGATATGATATTTTCCATCCAATTTTAAACAATGAATTCAATTTATTTATTTTAGCACACTATCAATTATGTCTTTAATTTAGTCAAGAAAAAAAATTCATTTTTATATAAAAAAATGAATTTTTTTTATATATATTTGAATTAATTATGAAATATGAAGAGGAAAAAATCAGGAAATAAAGGGATAAAATTCGGAATAGCCCCGCTTCAGGCAAAACGAATCCCGTTCAATGATTTTGAAACCGGGCGGAGACGGAGCACTCGAATGGCCGGTTATCGTAAAAAATTAAAAGATTTTCAGGTGAAAAAGAAGGGGGTTTGAAAAAACGAGGTGAGCGGGACGGGTAGAAAGAAAGCCCGGAAATCACATATTTCCCGGAAACTACACATTCATGGATGAACAGTGAATGAACGGATATCCTTGCCGAATTCCGGGCGATTTCAGGAGACCGGGCCTCGGAGAAATCGCCGTTTTGCTTATTGAGCGACGATCAGGTTCTGACCGGGCCGAATCACCGTATCCGCGGAAAGATTGTTCATCCTTCGAAGCCGGTCCACATTCAAGTCATACTGCCGGGCGATGGAATAGAGGGTGTCGCCTTCGGCCACCGTGTGATGGCGGGTCTGGGATTTCTTGGAAACCGTCGGCGTTTTGGATTGGGTCTTCTGCGCCGACTTGGCCGAGGACTGGGAAGCCGGTTGCGGCGTTTTGGCTTCCGCGATCTTTTTTTCCAGGTTCCCCTGCCGCTGATCGATGTGCTCCAGTTTCTGCTGAAGGGCCTGAATCTCCATCGGTACCGCTTCCAGCCGGCCGAAGCGTTCCGACAGCATGCGAACCGATTGCTGAATGGATTCGAGCCGCTCTCTGCGGTCGTTGACCTGATTTTCAAGAGACATGATTCGATTTTCCAGGTTGGCCAGACGGGTTTGAAGGGCCTGGGTGGATTCGGATGTGTCATCTCCCGGAACGAGAATAAAAATAAAGATGATCAGCGTAATAATCCCCGCACCTGTCAAAATGAAAGGCATGTAGCTTTTGGGCAGGCCTATTCCGCCCGGTCTGTTTCTTTTCATGGCATCCCTCGGCATGTGGGGTTCATGAAAGGGCGGGTGCGCCGAAAATGAAGACGCCCGCCCGGCACATTTTCATGGATCGAATGCGGTCAACTTATAGAAAAAGAAGGGACCTGTCAAACCCCTAACGCCCGGGATGGTTCCGGAGTGACGATTTTTCGGCGCCGGCTACTTTAAAACCGATTTTTTGGTGTTATCTTTACCGGTTATTACTCACAGGCGGAAGAAAACGGCTCGCTTTTTTTATGGATCAGGAGGTGGTATGCGCATCGGAATGGGATATGATGTTCACCGGCTGGTGAAAGGACGCGATCTGGTGCTGGGGGGCGTCGCCATCCCCTATGAAAAGGGGCTGTTGGGCCATTCGGATGCCGATGTATTGCTCCATGCCCTGTGTGACGCCCTGTTCGGCGCAGCCGGATTGGGGGACATCGGCCGCCGTTTTCCGGATACCGATCCGGCCTATAAAGGCATCGAGAGTCTGAAACTCCTCACCCGCACCTATGAGATGGTCCGGGGCAGGGGGTTTACTCTGGTGAACGCCGATGCGACCGTATTTGCCCAGGAACCGAAAATAGGTCCATATCACCGCCAAATGGCTCAAAATATCGCCGCCGTGCTGGATTCAACACCCGAGTGCATCAACATCAAAGCCACCACCACCGAGGGCCTGGGAATGATCGGGGCCGGAGACGGAATCGCGGCCATGGCGGTGGTGCTTCTGGAAAATACAATATAGAGGCTATCCATTCATGTCGTCCTTCAAACTGGTATCCGATTTCACTCCCCAAGGGGATCAACCCAAGGCCATTGAGCAATTAACCCGTTACCTCACCGGGGGCAGCCCGCACAATGTGATGCTGGGGGTGACCGGGTCGGGAAAGACCTTCACCATGGCCAACATCATCGCCCGACTGGATCGGCCGACCCTGGTGATGGCCCCCAACAAAACCCTGGCCGGACAGCTGTATAATGAATTCAAAAGTTTTTTCCCGGAAAATGCGGTGGAGTATTTCGTCAGCTATTACGACTATTACCAGCCGGAGGCTTATATCCCCGCCAGCGACACCTACATCCAGAAGGATTCCTCCATCAATGAAATGATCGATAAACTGCGGCACTCCGCCACCCGCTCGGTGCTGTCCCGGCGGGATGTGGTGGTGGTCTCCAGCGTCTCCTGCATTTACGGCCTGGGCGCTCCGGAAGACTACCTGGGCATGCGCATCAATCTGGAGACCGACCGGGAACTGGACCGGGACAAGCTGTTGGCCAAATTCGTGGAAATGCAGTATGAACGAAACGACCTCGATTTCCATCGGGGGGTGTTCCGGGTTCGGGGAGACCGGGTGGAGATCTTTCCGGCTTATGAAGAAGACCGGGCGGTGCGGATCGAGTTTTTCGGCGACGAAATCGAGGCCATTTCGGAAATCGATCCGTTGAAAGGGGAGGTGACCCGACAGCTGGACCAGATCACTCTGTTCCCGGCCAGCCATTACGTCACCTCTCAGCGCACCCTGCATCAGGCGGTGGAATCGATTAAGGAAGAGCTCAAGCAGCGGGTGGCGTTTTTCCGGGAGGAAAACAAGCTGATCGAAGCCCAGCGCATTGAAGAACGGACCCAGTTCGATCTGGAAATGATGCTGGAACTGGGATACTGCAACGGCATCGAAAATTATTCCCGCCATCTGACCGGCCGAAAACCCGGAGAACCGCCCCCTTGCCTGCTCGACTATTTTCCGGAGGATTTTCTGGTTTTCATCGATGAGAGTCACATCGGCGTTTCTCAGATCGGCGGCATGTTCAAAGGCGATCGATCCCGCAAACAGACCCTCGCGGAATTCGGGTTTCGCCTGCCCTCGGCCCTGGACAACCGGCCCCTTCGATTCGAAGAATTCAATCAGCGGGTGTCTCAGATGGTCTACGTTTCCGCCACCCCGGCCGATTATGAACAGAAAAAGGCGGGCGCCCACATGGCGGAACTGATCGTTCGGCCCACCGGTCTGGTGGACCCGGTCATCGATGTACGGCCGGCGGCCCACCAGGTGGATGATCTTTTGGAGGAGATCAACCTTCGGGTGAAAGCCGAAGAGCGGGTCTTGGTCACCACCCTTACCAAACGAATGGCCGAGGATTTGACCGATTACTATGCCGAGCTCGGGGTTCGGGTGCGGTACCTCCATTCGGATATCACCACCCTGAATCGAATGGAGATCATTCAAGACCTGCGCTCGGGGGAGTTCGACGTGCTGGTGGGCATCAATCTGCTCAGGGAAGGACTGGACATTCCGGAGGTCTCCCTGGTGGCCATCATGGATGCCGACAAGGAAGGATTTCTGCGCTCCGAAAGG
The DNA here is from genome assembly GCA_011390315.1 of Desulfobacteraceae bacterium. Taxonomy (GTDB): domain Bacteria; phylum Desulfobacterota; class Desulfobacteria; order Desulfobacterales; family Desulfococcaceae; genus JAABSQ01. Next base: position 19,951 of record JAABSQ010000639.1, on the reverse strand, counting down.
TCCCTGATCCAGACCTGCGGCCGCGCGGCCCGGAACGTCCACGGAAAGGTGATCATGTATGCGGAGACGATCACCGGTTCCATGCGCCGGGCCCTGGAGGAGACCGAACGGCGGCGGAAAATTCAGGTGGCCTTCAATGAAACCCACCATATCGTCCCCACCACCATTCGAAAGAACGTCTCCCCGATTTTCGATTTCGTCTATGAACCGGCCGCCCCGGCCCTGGAGAAGGTGGCGGAACCGGGAACGGTTTACGGTGATCCGGACGGTCTGGAGAAGGTGATTCAGGGGCTGGAAAAAGAAATGAAAGAGGCGGCCAAAGAACTGGCGTTTGAACGAGCCGCGGAGATTCGAGACCAGATCAAGTCATTGAAAGAGATCGCACTGTTATAACCATGGATCATTTATTGGAAAAATTATCCGGGATCTCCACCGAACCGGGGGTCTACCTGATGAAAAACCGGGACGGCCGGGTGATCTACGTGGGCAAGGCCAAGAACCTGAAAAAACGGCTGGCCTCCTATTTCAAAAGCCGGGATCAGCTGGATCTGAAAACCGGCGTGCTGGTCAACCATATTGCAAACTTCGACACGATCATCACCCGCACCGAAAACGATGCCCTGATCCTCGAATCCAACCTGATCAAAAAACACCGGCCCCGGTACAATGTCATCCTGAAGGACGGCAAACGCTACCCTTCGCTGCGCCTCGACGTCAATCAACCCTTTCCCGATCTGGAGATCGTCCGCAAAGTCAAAAAAGACGGGGCCCTCTATTTCGGACCCTACACCGCACCCGGGGCCATGTACCAGACATTGAAGCTGATCAACAAACATTTCAAGCTTCGAAAATGCAAAGCCGGCATGTTTCGAAACCGGACCCGGCCCTGCCTCAACCACCAGATCGGAATGTGTCTGGGCCCCTGCTGCCTGAAGGTCGACCCGACGGTCTATCGGGAGATCGTCAATGAGGTGGTCATGTTTTTAAAGGGCCGCACCCCCGAACTGATTCAAAAGGTCAAAAAAGACATGGCCGCCGCCGCCTCCGACCAGGATTTCGAAAAGGCGGCGGAGCTGCGGGATCGCATGTTCGCCCTGGAGCGAACCGTGGAGCAGCGGATCGCCGTCGCCACCGATTTCCAGGACCGGGACATCATCGGGCTGGCCGGTTCACCGGAGCGGTCGGTGATTACCGTTTTGTCGGTCAGAAGCGGTTACCTCAACGGCTCCCGTCATTTTAAATTGACCGAAGCCCTCTCCACCGATGAAGAAATGATCGATGCCTTTCTTCGCCAGCACTATGAACGGGTCCATTTTATTCCCAAGGCGATCCTGGTTCCCGCGGAGTTGGAATCGGCGGATCTGATTCAGGAACGGCTCGGGGAATTAAAAGGGCAAAAGGTGAGCCTTGTGCATCCTCAGCGGGGCGAAAAAGCCCGGCTCCTGGAGATGGCCAACCAGAACGCGGCCGACGCCCTCAAGGAATGGACCTCCTCCGAAGCGGCGAATCGAAATATTCTTATTCGTCTTCAACGCCGCCTCAGAATGGAACGGCTGCCGAACCGAATCGAGTGCTTCGACAATTCCAATATTTCCGGCGCCTCGCCGGTGGCCGGTATGGTGGCGTTCGAGGCGGGAAAACCCCTGAAATCGGCGTACCGGAAATACAAAATCAAAACGGTCCGGTCCCAGGACGACTACGCCTATATGGCCGAAGCCCTGAAACGGCGATACGGAAGAGGGGAGGCATCCGAGCCTTTTCCCGATCTGTTGATGGTGGACGGAGGAAAGGGGCAATTGAACATCGCCGTGGCGGTGTTGGCGGATTTGGGGCTTTCAGAGACCTTCGCGGTGATCGGCATCGCCAAAAAGGATACCTTCGCGGGCGATACCGAGGATAAAATATATCTGCCCGGACGGGCCAATCCGGTCCAGATGGCCGGGGAAGGGGAGGTACTCTTTTTTCTGCAGCGGATTCGGGACGAGGCCCACCGATTTGCGGTGAGTTTTCATCGAAACCGCCGGTCCAGAGCCGCATTGGGATCATCCCTGGACGCGGTGCCCGGGGTGGGAAACGCACGAAAGAAAGCGTTGTTGAAGCATTTCGGAAGCGCCGGAAAAATCCGGGCGGCGACCCTCGAAGAGTTGAGGGCCGTGCCCGGAATATCCGAAAGGCTGGCGGAAACGATTCAATCCGCGATTCAAGAATAAGCCGGCGCTATTTCAGTTTGGCCAAAACCCGTTTCAAATCTTCCACCGCATCCGCCGAATTTTTGAGGGCGGCTTTTTCTTCATCGGTAAGATTGATCTCGATAACCTCTTCCACGCCGTCTTTGCCCAGCTTGGCCGGTACGCCGATGAATAGATCCTTGAATCCGTATTCCCCTTCCAGATAGACGGCGCAGGCAAGGATCATTTTCTTGTCCAGCAGGATCGCTTTGGCCATTTCCACCGCCGAAGAGGCGGGTGCGTAAAAGGCGCTGCCGGTTTTCAGAAGGCCCACGATCTCGGCGCCGCCGTTCCGGGTTCTGTCTACGATGGCGTCGATGCGGTCTTTGGGCATCAGTTCGGTAATCGGGATGCCGGCGACGGTGGAAAACCGGGGCAGGGGAACCATGGTATCCCCGTGGCCGCCGAGGACAAAGGCGTGGGTGTTTTCGATGGAGACGTTCAATTCCATGGCGATAAAGGCCCGGAACCGGGCGGAGTCGAGAACCCCGGCCATGCCCATGACGCGGTTTTTGGGGAAACCGCTGACCTCGTAGGCCACATGGCACATGGCGTCCAGAGGATTGCTCACCACGATCAGGGTGGTGTCGGGGGAATATTTGACCACCTGCTCGGTGACCTTTTTCATGATGCCGGCGTTGGTGCTGATCAGGTCATCCCGGCTCATGCCGGGCTTTCTGGGGATACCCGCGGTGATGATCACGATATCGGAACCGGCGGTATCCTCATATCCGTTGGTTCCGGTCAGATTGCAGTCGTGTTTTTCAATGGCCGCCGCCTGGGTCAGGTCCAGGGATTTTCCCTGGGGCACCCCTTCGACGATATCCACCAGAACCACATCGCACAGCCCTTTTTCAGCCAGTCGCTGCGCCGCCGTAGCGCCTACATTTCCCGCACCGACCACCGTGACCTTTTTGTCCATGAGTTTCTCCTTGTCTAATGTGATAGGTTAAAATATAATCAAAAATTAGGAATGGCTCAAAAAAGGCCATCTAATATCATCGTATGCTTTCTTGTCAATAGATTTATCTAGTGTTGACATTCCGATTCGAAATAAGATAAGCATTTAAAATAGTAACCGATCATCTGATAGAGCCCGCTGATCGAGAATGGCTGTTGATCAAGGACGGAAACCCCGCAGGGAATGAGATGGATGTAAAAAAACAGATCAAATCGATATTGAATCAGGCGGAGGTATACAGATCCCAGGGGCTGCTCAGGGAAGCCCGGGATAAGTATATCCATGCCGGAAAGATGATTCAGAAACATGCCGGCCTGATTCGCAACCACAAAAGCCTGCTGATCTCGCTGAACAAGAAGATCTCCGCCGTCAAGATCGACCTTCGAAAGATGGAAGATGCGCCCGCTACCAAGGAGATGCCCGAATCGGTTCAGCAGATCATCAAGGATCACTTCGCTTTTTCGGAAAACGAGGAGACCCGGGAACTGGCCGAAGCCCTGGCCCTGGTCCGGTTCGGTCAATACACCCGGGCCCTGGAAGACCTGAAAGGATTACTGAAAAATGAACAGGTTCGAGCGGAGGCGGCCAAAAACATCATCCGATGCCAATTGACCCTGGATGCGGTGGATGAGGCGGTTCAACAATACCGGGGATGGATGAAGTCGGAGACATTCACGACGGAAGAGGCCCAGTCCCTGCGTATTTTTTTCCAGAATCTGCTGGACAAAAAAGGCGGCGGAATCATCCTGCCCGAGGTCGGGGCGGAAACGGAGCCGGAAGCCGAAGATGCGCCCCTGGAGATGGCTTCCCCATCGGAGGAGGCGGTGCATCCCGAAGATCTCCTGGATATCAGTTCGGTGGGCATCCCCCTGAGCGAGGGAGCGAGCGCCGGCAGAACCCGGGAATGCGACGTCTGTTTTCAGGCCGGCAACATGCTCAATCTTCTGTTATCCGATCGGGAAACGGATGTTCTGGGCATCCTGGAACCGAACAGCGAGCTGGAGCCGGTGGAGTTTTTTTCACCCATCGCCATGTTCGAAGGCAAGGCCAGGGTGGTGTCCAAAAAGAAACTGGAAGCCGGCCCCAAGAAAGGCGATTTCAGCGTCGATATTCAGATCGTGGGTCTTTTCTGATGCGTCCGGCTCCGGAAAAAAAAATATTTTTATGCAAAAAGTAAATTGTCACTTTTAATTTACAGCAGGAGGATTACCCTACCCCGAAATATCCGCATCTCCCCATTGACCGATCCTTTCCAGATGGGATATGCGAATGGTTGCGAAAAATTGTAAAGGAAAGACACCACTCAGATTTCCACACGACCTCGGAACTGGACGACGGAACTGGACGAATAGATGGCGAATATCAACTTAAAAAACAAGGAAATCGAGGTAAAAGTCGTCTATTACGGGCCGGGGAGAGGAGGAAAAACCACCAATCTTGAATATATCTTTAAAACCTTTCGAAAACAGGTGACCGGACAGATGGTGTCGGCCAAAACCGAGGGCGACCGCACCCTCTTTTTTGATTTTTTACCCATGGGCCTGGGAAAAGTCAAAGGCTATGATGTTCGGGTTCAGCTGTATACGGTACCGGGTCAGGTCAAATATGCCTCCACCCGGAAAATGGTGTTGAAGGAAGTCGACGGGGTGGTCTTCGTGGCGGATTCCCTTGAGGTTCGGCGGGAAAAAAATATGATGTCGCTGAAGGACCTTCACCAGAACCTCAAAGAATACGGCCTCAGCATCTTCAAAATTCCGCTGGTCCTTCAATACAACAAAAGGGACCTTTCCGAACAGGGTATTCCGCTGCTTCCCATCAGCCGAATGGAAAGCGACCTGAACCGGCAGCTGCGGGTTCCGTCCTTTCCGGGCAGCGCCATCAAGGGAGAAGGCGTCGGGCCGACCCTGAAGGCCTGTCTGAAACTGACACTGCAATCCCTTAAAAAACAGATGGGATGGTAAACCGATATCCACATGGCAACCAAGGTCGTATTATCAGGTGATCTCGCCTTTTTAAGTCTGGGAGATATTATTCAATTGATCGGTTCCAGCGCCGGCACGGGAGAGCTGCGGATCATCAGCAAATACGTGCCCGAACCCGGGCTGATCTATTTTTCCAAAGGCAATGTGATAGACGGGTCGACCCCTGATGGTTCGGGCCTGGAAGCGGTCTTTGCGTTGTTCGGATGGATGGACGGAGAGTTTGAATTCAGCGAGGGCCCGATCTCCAGGACCAAAACCATCCATGCCGGCCGAATGGAGATCATCCTGGACGGGTTGAGGAAAGTCGATGACGGGGAAACCACTAAACTGGGCCCGGTCTCTTTTGAATCGGCCCCCGCCGGCAACCGGGAATCGGTTCCACTGGTCAAAGGCCCTTTGGTGGATTATATGTATGTTCTGGACGAAGAATCGTTTACCGCCGGCCAGAAAATCGTCCAGGAAAACAAGCACGGCAGCTGGATCTGGGTTATCCTGGAAGGAACCGTGGATATCATGAAAGAAGCCGGCGAGGGTCCGTTGACGGTGCTCAAGCTCGGCCCCGGGTCTTTTATCGGGAGCGTGGCCTCATTTCTGTTTCAGGACAACATTCGAACGGCGACCGCCGTCGCGGCGACCGATGTTCAGTTGGGAGTGCTCGATTCCCAGAGATTGACCGAGGAATATGCCCTGCGATCCCAGGAATTCAGAAATTTCGTATTAAGACTGGACAAACGGCGGATCGAGGTCACGGAACGGACGGTCGATATTCACGACAAGAAAGATCTGCTAAAGTTCGCCAAAGGAAAAAAACCGGTCATCAAGCAGGGAAAAAAATTCGACAAATTTTTAAAAATCACGTATGGTGAAGGGTGTATCGTCAAACAGACCGACTCGGGAACCATATTTTTGGCTCACCTTCGGGAAGGGGATTTTTTCGGGCCGGTTCATTTTCTGGACATCAATCATGAGCCCTTTAATGCCTCGATCCTGCTGTCCAAGGATGCGGAAACGACTCCGGTCAATATTCACAAAATACATGAGGAATACGAACTGCTTTCCCCCACCCTCAAGAATTTAATTTCCAGCATCGCCACCAGTATTTCCGTCACCACCCGTGTGGCCTGCGATTTTCATATGAAGAATTTCAAAGAAAAGAACAAGAAATGACCGCCGAAGATCGGGGAGTGGAGTAAGAAAATGACGAATCCGGAAAAAAGAAAACATACCCGAGTCGAATCCCTCAATCTATCTTATATCTCCATCGACCATGCCGGAAATGTGGTCAATGAAGGAATGGGCAGAACCCTGAACGTGTCGGAGGCCGGAATCCTGCTCGAGTCCAATTTTTGCGCACTTCCGGATCAAACCATTTCCCTGACCCTGGCCATCGAGGAAGACCTTCTGGATATAAAAGGAAAGGTCATTCGATGCAAAGAGCTGGAAGAAGACCTGTATCACATGGGGGTCGAGTTCTTGGATCTCGATGCGGCGGCCCGCCGAACCCTTTCCAAATTCATTGCGATGTTCAACGAGGCTCAAAAAACCGAAATTTCCTGAACCGATAAAGAAAGAAGTAATTTTATGCAAAATGTGGTCATCGAAACCGATTTTCCGAACCTTCAACTCAAAAACAGAGGAAAAGTAAGAGACATCTATGATCTGGGGGATCACCTGTTGATGGTGGCCTCGGATCGGCTTTCCGCCTTTGATGTGGTCCTGCCCGATCCCATCCCCGATAAGGGCAAGATTCTGACCCGGATATCCCTGTTCTGGTTCGATGTGATGAACTCTCTGGTTCCCAATCATGTGGTATCCGGAGATACGGAGACCTACCCCGACATCTGTAAACCGTATGCCGAGGTCTTGAAGGACCGAAGCATGCTGGTAAAAAAGACCGAACCGCTGCCCATCGAATGCGTGGTTCGAGGGTACATCTCCGGTTCCGGATGGAAATCCTACCGGGAATCGGGCGCCGTCTGCGGCATTCCATTGCCCGGGGGGCTGCGGGAATCGGACAAACTCCCCGAACCCATTTTCACCCCTTCCACCAAGGCCGAAATGGGGCTGCATGACGAAAACATCGATTTTACTGAAGCGGTCCGTCTGGTCGGAAAGGAGATTGCTGAAAAAGCCCGGGATCTCAGCCTTGCCATTTACAAAAAAGGGGTCGATATCGCCGAAGAAAAGGGAATCATCATCGCCGACACCAAATTCGAGTTCGGGATTCTGAACGGAGAGATGATCCTGATCGATGAAGTATTGACCCCGGATTCGTCCCGGTTCTGGCCCAAAGAATCCTACCGGCCCGGCGGTCCCCAGCAGAGCTACGACAAACAGTATGTTCGGGATTACCTCAAATCTCTAGACTGGGACAAGACGCCCCCGGCCCCGGCGCTGCCTTCGGAAGTCATTCAGAACACCCGCGGAAAATACCTGGAAGCTCTGGAGCAACTCACGGGCGTTTCGCATGAATTTTAGGATCGAACCGGTCCGGTTTTCGACTATTGATTTCGAAAACCGGGCTTTTCAGATCACCACCGATCAAAAAATCTCAGCTTTACAACGGTCGGTCCGGGAAATCGGGCTGATCACCCCGCCGATTTTATTCGATTCCGGAACCGACCGGATCATTATCAGCGGATTCCGCCGGATTCAGGTCTGCCGAAGTTTGGATTGGTTGGAGACCGAATTCCGAATTCTTCCCTCCGCTGCCACACCCTTCCGACTGGCTCAAATCGCCATTGCGGAAAATTCTTTTCAGCGGGAGCTGAACCTCATCGAACTATCGAGGGCCTACGGACTGCTGCATGAAGCGGAAAAGGACGCCGCCGCTGTTCAGCGGGCCGCTTCAGCTCTCAATCTGCCGAGTACACCGGCTTTTATGGAAAAGGTTCGGCCCCTGGCCCGACTCCCGGAAGCGATTCAGAAAGGCATCCTTTCCGAAACCGTGCCGCTTCCGATGGCCCTGGAACTGGCCGAAATGGAAGCCGAAGAAGGAACCCGGGCGGCCGAGCTTTTCACCGCACTCCATCCCAGCCTGAACAAACAACGGGAGATTCTCGGTCTGGCCAAAGAAATTGCGGCCCGGGAGGACCTCTCGGTCCGGGAAGTTTTTCAAGCGCCGCCGGTTCAAAAGGTGTTGTCGAATGCCGACCTGGACAGGAACCAGAAGATTTTTCGCCTTCGGCGCCATTTAAAACACCGCCGGTTTCCCAACCTGAGTCGAGCCGAGGACCGGTTTCAGGAAGTGGTCAAGACCATGAAGCTGGGCCCCGGCATTCAACTGCATCCTCCCCCTTTTTTCGAGGGATCGGGCTATCATCTCAGTCTGCGCTTCTCCCGCCTTTCGGAATTAGAAGCCGGAAGAGAGGCGATCGATCGTATTCTTCAAAGCCCTGAAATCCGACACTTTATTAGTTGAATTCAAATTTCTGAATTCGAATCACCTTACCCTTTTTGCTTCTATTTCAAATAACATCCTTTATTTGTAAGGAATACTTTCCTTTTACCCTGATATCCCCGCAGTTGTTTTAAACAAGTCAGAACCGATTTTAAGTAAACATGGCAAGGGTTTAGGGTTTGATATTTTAAATCCTAAAGAAATAAATATTTTTTGCTTGACTAAGTTAAGCATATAATTCATAGTACCGTAAAACAAATAAATACCATTCAGTAAAATTATGGGAATACGGGAGAGAAAACAGAGAGAGCGGGAGAGAAGGCGTCAGCAGATCATGATCGCCGCCAAAAGGGTATTTTCCGTAAAGGGGTACAACAAAGCCACTATGGAGGATATCGCCAAAGAAGCGGAGCTTAGCCCCGGGACGCTGTATCTCTATTTCAAGAACAAGGATGAGCTGTTTTCCTCCTTGTCCATCCGTATTCTTCAATACTTGAACATCCGTTTGGAGCATGTGCTCAACGACAAGTCCAATCAGACCATCGAGCAGAAAATCGAAGCCCTCAAAGATGCCATGTGGGACGTCTATAAATTCGACCCCATGATGTTGATCAACATGTTTCACCTTCAGTCGAGCGAAACCATAAAAAACCTGTCTCCACAACTGCTGGCCGACATCAAATCCTTGTCGCGGAGTTCCCTCAATCTGATGGCCAGATTGCTGGAAGAAGAGATCGACAAAGGGGACCTGGCCGAGGTGCCGCCCGTCGTTCTGGCCGATATTCTCTGGTCCATCTTTTCGGGTATCGTACTCTGGGAAGAGAGCAAACGGATGATCAATGAAGACAAAGGATATTTAGAAAAAACCCTCGACACCGCCTTTGAAATTTTCGGACGGGGTATTCAAAAATTGCATCAGTTAAAAACTGTAAAAGAAAGGGGTGAAAACGATATTGGTTATGGGGAAAATGTAAACGATGCGATCCCGGCGCCCGGAATTCAGGAAAAATAAATCCGATTCAGGGTAAGAAGGCTAATGGTTTAAATGTTTAAAACACATAAATCCAAGGAGAAGGAGTCATGACCGAAAAAGAAAGAAAAGAAGCCACCGAAACTTCTGAAGCTCAAATTGCCGTCCACTGGCAGGAAGAAGGGTATGTCCCGCCAACGCCCGCGTTCATTGCTCAAGCCAACATGACCGATCCGACCATTTACGACCGCTTTAGCCTGGATAATTTCCCGAATTGTTTCAAAGAATATGCCGACCTGCTCGACTGGTACGAATACTGGACAGAAATCCTGGATACCAGCGACGCCCCCTGCTTCAAATGGTTCAAAGGCGGCAAGATCAATGCCTCCTACAACTGTGTGGACCGCCACCTGGCCAAACACGCCAACAAGACCGCCATCCATTTCGTTCCGGAACTGGAAGAGGAAAAGGTCGACCATGTCACCTACCAGGAACTGTGGGTGCGGGTGAATGAGTTTGCCGCGCTCCTTCAGGATTTCTGCGGTCTGAAGGCCGGAGACCGGGTCACCCTTCATATGCCCATGTCGACCGAACTGCCGGTCACCATGCTGGCCTGCGCACGCCTCGGTGTGATTCACTCTCAGGTCTTCGGCGGTTTCAGCGGCAAGGCGGCGGCCGACCGCATTGAAGACTCCGGCAGCAATGTCTTGATCACCATGGATGCCTATTATCGCGGCGGAAAACTCCTGAGCCACAAGGAAAAGGCCGATATCGCGGTCGAAGAAGCCGAGAAGATGGGTCAAAAAGTCGATAAGGTTCTGATCTGGCAGCGGTATCCCGGAAAATACTCCTCGGATGTTCCGATGGTGGACGGACGGGATTATTTCGTCAACGACCTGCTGAAAGACTATTACGGAAAACGGGTCGATCCGGTGCCCATGCCCGCCGAAGCCCCGCTCTTTCTCATGTATACCAGCGGCACCACCGGAAAACCCAAGGGCTGTCAGCACGGTACCGGCGGATATCTGGCGTATGTCGCCGGAACCTCCAAATACGTGCAGGATATCCATCCCGAAGACGTCTACTGGTGCATGGCCGATATCGGATGGATCACCGGCCACTCCTATATCGTCTACGGCCCATTGGCCCTGTGCGCGTCCACCGTGGTCTACGAAGGCATTCCCAATTACCCGGATGCCGGCCGGTGCTGGCGAATCGCCCAGGACCTGGGGGTCAATATTTTCCATACCGCACCGACCGCCATTCGCGCCCTGAGAAAGATCGGCCCCGATGAACCGGCCAAATACGACTACCACTTCAAACACATGACCACGGTGGGCGAGCCCATCGAACCCGAGGTTTGGAGATGGTATCATGAAGTGGTCGGAAAGGGAGAGGCCGCCATCGTCGATACCTGGTGGCAGACCGAAACCGGCGGGTTCCTCTGCAGCACGCTTCCCGCCCTCAAACCGATGAAACCCGGCTCCGCGGGCCCCGGCATGCCCGGCATCCATTGCGTGATCTATGACGATGAAGGAAAAGAGGTGCCTCCGGGCCAGGGCATCGCCGGAAACATCTGCATCCAGAACCCGTGGCCGGGCATGTTCCAGACCATCTGGGGCAACCGGGAACGGTTTGTAAATCAGTATTTCGAACGCTACTGCAAGGATCCAAACAGCAAGCGGTGGCAAGACTGGCCCTACATGACCGGGGATGCCGCCGTTATGGCCGAAGACGGATATGTCCGCATTCTCGGCCGCATCGACGACGTGATCAATGTTTCCGGGCATCGCCTCGGCACCAAAGAGATCGAATCCGCAGCCCTGGTCGTCCCCGAAGTGGCCGAAGCCGCCGTGGTGCCGGTCAAGCACGATATCAAGGGCCGAGAACCCGATTTGTATGTCGCTCTGAAACCGGGGATCGAATCGTCGGATGAACTGGCCAAGAAGATTTCCGATACCATCGTCAGGGAGATCGGACCGATCGCCAAACCCCGAAAGGTCTGGATCGTACCCGACATGCCCAAAACCCGGTCCGGAAAGATCATGCGCCGCATTCTGGCGGCTATCTCCAATGGATCGGATGTGGGCGACACCATGACCTTGGCCAACCCCGAGGTGGTGGAAGAGATCAAAAAGATGGAGGCGGCCTCGAAGTAGTCGCTCACGGGTTGATCTTCAGACTCGAATCTGATAGCCAACCTTGTAAATCATCATAAAAAAGTGTAGTAAATCATGAAGGCAGGAAACCGTTTTTCCTGCCTTCATGCCGTTCATCCCCCGGCCTGTTCCCCCTTAATTCCGGACAAGGAGGTTTTCTCATGGCAGTGATCACCATTTCACGTCAATTCGGCGCGGGCGGCAAAACCCTCGGCGAAATCCTGGCCAAAAAATTGAATTACCAGTTCATCAATGAGGATATCATCCAGATGGTGGCCGACAAAGCCCGGGTATCCAAGGGGTGGGTCGAATCGGTTGAACAGGAGGCGGGCGGCAAGCTCCTCAACTGGATGGCCCGCATCGTCCCGAAAACCTATGTCGAACGGATTCTCGGCGGGGACAGCGGGTACCTGGACGAAGAGGTCTATGTCGATATTCTTCGAGAAGTCATCACCCAGGTGGCGGAAGAGGGGAATGTCATCATTCTCGGCCGGGGAGGGCAATACATTCTTCAGGAACATCCGGATGTATTTCATATTCTTCTGATCGCCAAAAAAGAAGACCGAATCAGATTCATGGAAAAACACTACAACCTGAGACCGACCCAGGCCAAGCAGGTAGTGGAAAAACAAGACAAGCGGCGGACCAATCTCTACCGCAAGTTCGGCAAGGAAGACTACGACCGGCCCGGCCTCTACCACCTGGTCCTGAACATGGGCAAGCTGGACATGGAAAAAGCCTCGGATTTTCTTTCTCGAATGGTCTCGAACGGGGTCTCCGCCACCGCAAAGGCATAGAATTCATCTTGGGACTGAAACACCTATTCGTCGATCGAGCCGTGATCGACAATCCGCAAACCCATTTGTTTCGAGATAAACTGAATCTGCCGGTGCAGGTTGTGGATGACGGCCGGGAGGTATTCGATTTCGTTTCGAAAGCGGATGATCCCATTCGGCGCGGAAAAGAGGTGCTCTTTCTCACCCGAAACAGGGGCGCTTTTATTCGAAAATGCCCCGGAACCCGGCATTACACCTGCTGCGATTACATGATACTGCATATCGGCGCCTTCTGTACCATGGACTGCGCCTATTGCATTCTTCAGTCTTATTTCCATCCGCCGGTGCTTCAATTTTTCGTCAACCATTCGGATCTGTTCCAGGAACTGAGCGCGGCCTTGGCGGAAAAACGATTTCGAAGGATCGGCACCGGCGAGTTTACCGACAGCCTGATCTGGGAATTGTGGACCGGTTTAAACGCCGATCTGGTGAATCGGTTCGCCCGGCAGTCTCATGCCATGCTGGAGCTGAAAACCAAAACCACCGCGGTGGCGGGCCTGAAGGATCTCGACCATCAAAAAAAGACAGCGATCGCCTGGTCGTTGAATACCGTTTCGGTGATTCAAACCAACGAACGGGGGACCGCCCCCCTTTCGGCCCGGTTGAAGGCGGCGGCCCGGTGTGAAGCCTGGGGCTACCCCCTGGCTTTTCATTTCGATCCCATGGTGATCTATGAAGGATGCGAGGCTGAGTATCGGCGGGTGATTGAAGATATTTTTCACCATGTTTCCCCGGAAAACGTACTCTGGATCAGTATCGGCGCCTTTCGCTATATGCCCGACTTGAAACCGATTGTTCAGGCGCGGTTTCCGGACTCGAAAATCATCTACGGTGAATATATTTCCGGGCTGGACGACAAAATGCGGTATTTTAAACCGCTTCGAATTGCGCTTTACCGGGCCATGTACGCCGCCGTACAGGACATCGCGCCGAAGGTGCCGGTCTATTTCTGCATGGAAGACGACGAGGTCTGGCAAAAATCATTCGGATTCCTTCCCGCCGAGGCCGGCGGATTGCCGGCCATGCTCGACCGGAGCGCGGTTCATCACTGCGGGCTCGACCGGTAGCCGAAATCATGTTCTTTCCGGAAATCATTCGAGGCTTCATGACCTATTTTGCGGCTCACGGAGTGATGAAGCGCCACCGCATCTGGCCGTACATGGTCGTTCCGGGAATCCTGAGTCTGATCTACATCGCCTGTCTGATCCTCATCGGCAACATCTATTTCGCCGAGATCACCGATTACCTGTATCAACACTGGACCCCCGGTTTTCTGAAAAGCAGGATCCTCCTCATGATGTACACTTTTTTTCTCTGGGTGCTCCTGTTTCTAACCGGATACATCACCTATCAACCGATCGTCTTAATCCTATTTTCCCCGATCTTGAGCTACGTTTCCGAAGTCACTGAAAGCAGGATCTACGGAACTCCCGGTCCCACGTTTTCCCTGCGAACCCTTCTTCAGGACCTCTGGCGGAGCATCGTGATCAACCTGCGAAACCTCGCGCGCATGGTCGTGCTGATTCTTCTGGCCTGGCTGCTGGTTCTGCTGCCCCTGATCGGGGCGGTCATTTCAGCATCTCTGATTTTTCTGATTCAAGCCTACTACAACGGATTCGCCCTGATGGATTACACCCTGGAACGAAAACGGTATTCGGTAAAAGACAGCGTCCGTTTCGCGCGATCCAATCGCCCTCGAGTGATCGGGGTGGGCATCGGGTTCATGTCCATGATGCTGATTCCGGTCCTGGGGTGGTTTGCGGCCCCCACCTACGGAACCGTCGCCGCCACTTTAGGGGCGCTGGATTGCATCGACCGACCGCTTTCGAAATAATCCAAAGTTCCGGAAAAAAAACCGATTCAAACAAAAAAGCCGGAAGACCTCCCGGATGGAAGGTTTTCCGGCTTTTTAAGCAGAGCCTGTTCAGGCGGGGGTTTTCGAAAGGCTTACCGTTCCTTTTTTGCGGCCTCGATGATTTTTTCGGCCAACTGGGCCGGAACCTCATCATAGTGGGAGAATTGCATCGAATAAATGCCCCGTCCGCCGGTCATGGACCGAAGATCGGGAGCGTAGGTCAGAAATTCCGACATCGGCACCTGGGCCTTGATGACCTGGTATTTGCCTTCGGAATCCATGCCCATGACCCGGCCACGGCGGCCGTTCAAATCGCCCATGATATCCCCCATGAAATCGTCCGGGGTGGTGATGGTGACATTCATGATGGGTTCCAGAAGCACCGGATTGGCCTGCTCCACCGCTTTTTTAAAGGCCAGGGAACCGGCGATTTTAAAGGCCATTTCAGAAGAATCCACCGCATGGAAAGAACCGTCATCTAGACTGGCCTTGAAATCGACGCAGGGAAAACCGGCCAGATAGCCGCGCTCGGCCGCTTCGATGATCCCTTTCTCCACCGCCGGAATATAGGTTTTGGGGATGGCGCCGCCCACGATGGCATCCACGAACTCAAAGCCTTCGCCCCGGGGCAGGGGTTCCATCTGGACCCAGCAGTCCCCGAACTGGCCGTGGCCGCCGGTCTGTTTTTTATGCCGCCCCTGCACCCGCACCTTTTTCTTGATGGTCTCCTTGTAGGGCACCTTGGGGGTGTTCAGTTCCACCTCGACATTGTATTTTCGCTTCAGCTTGGCCACCGCGTTCTCGATGTGGATCTGCCCGCGCCCGGACAGCAGAATCTCTTTGGTCTGGGAATTCCGCCCCAGCTTCAGCCCCACGTCCTCTTCCAGGATCTTGGTCAGCGAACTGAAGACCTTGTCTTCATCTCCCTGGGTTTTGGCGGAGACGGCGAAGGAGATCAGGGTGGGCAGCGGTTCGGCTACCTGAAATTTGACTTTTTTCGATTCATCACACAGGGTGTCGCCGGTGCCGGTTTCCTTTAATTTGGCCACCGCCAGAATATCCCCGGGGACCGCGCCCGAGGCCGGCTTCTGGGCTTTTCCGGTAATGGTGAGCAGTTGATTGAACCGCTCCTTGGCATCTTTATTGACATTGTAGAAATTGCCGTCGCCGCCGAGGCTGCCCGACACCACCCGGAACAGGTTCAGCCGGCCGGCATAGGGATCGGCAATGGTTTTGAACACAAAGGCGGAAAAGGGTCCATCCGGATCGGGAGGACACTCGATCTCGTCTCCGGTGTCGGGATGAACGGCGATTCTGGGTCCCCGATCCTGAGGTGCAGGCAAGGCATCATTGATGATGTTGAGCAGGGGATCGATACCGATATTCCGGGTCGAGGCGCCGCACAATACGGGGGCAAAAGTCCGGGACAGAATGCCGGCTCGAAGGGCGGTCTGAATGTCCTCATCGGTCAAGGTTTCCCCTTCCAGGTAGCGTTCGATAAGTTCGTCGTCCGCCTCGGCCACGTTTTCGATCAGCGTCTCCCGCTCGGTTTCGGCCTCATCCTGCATATCCGCGGGAATGTCCCCGACCGTCATTTTTCCGTCTTCAAAGGTGTAGGCCTTCATAGTGACCAGGTCCACCACCCCTGTAAAATCGGCTTCGGCTCCGATGGGTATCTGAAGTTTGATCGGCTTGGGATCATTCAGATTCGACACGGCGTCTTGAAAGGTTCGTTCGAAATCGGTGTGTTCCTTGTCCAGCTTATTGATGAAGATCATGCAGGGCATGTTGTAATCCCCCGCGAACTCCCAGGCCTGCTCCGTCTGGACCTTGACCCCGTCTACGGCATCGATGACCACCAGGGCCGCATCGGCGGCCTGCATGCACATCCGGGTATCGGTAAAGAAATTCTGGTCCCCGGGGGTATCGATCAGATTGACGGTATGCTTTTTCCAGTTATACTGATGAAACCCGGTGCTGATACTCGACTGACGTTTTAATTCTTCGGGTTCGAAGTCCATGGCGGTATTGCCCTCTTCCACACGCCCGTGACGGGTAATGGCGCCGGCATTAAACAGCATGACCTCCGCCAGGGATGTCTTGCCGGCGCCGCTATGGGCGATCAGAGCGATACTCCTCAAATTCTCAGCCATTTCAGCCATTTAAACTCCTCTCTGCATGAAAGTGTCCACAGTTGGAAAACCATCGATCTCATGAATCGGAATCAATTTATCTATCTGTTTCCCTTGAAAAAATCAAGTTTAAAATCCCGGACCCAGGGATTTCTTCAACAAAATCAGAAACTCCCGGTTTCCCTTGGGGCCGAGAACAGGGGAGGGGACTACCGGCCCGACCGCCAGGCCGGAATCGGAGAAAAAAACGGACAGGGATTGAATCACCGCTTCATGCAGATCAGCATCTTTGACCACCCCGCCCTTGCCGACCTGTCCCTTGCCGACCTCGAATTGCGGCTTGATCAATGCAATGATTCGGGCCTCGGGTTTCATGAATTTCATCACCGCCGGAACGACGATTTTCAGAGAGATGAAGGAGACGTCAATGGTCGCCAGATCGACCGGGCGGGGAAGCCTGTCCGCATCCATATGACGGATGTTGGTTCGTTCGAGGGCGGTGACCCGGGGGTCCTGGCGAAGCGGCCAGGCCAGTTGGCCGTAGCCCACATCCACCGCAAAGACGTGTTCGGCCCCGTTCTGAAGCAGGCAGTCGGTGAATCCGCCGGTGGAGGCCCCCACATCCAGGCAGATGAGGCCGGGAAGGTGAATCTCGAATTCCGCCAGGGCCGCAGCCAGTTTCAATCCTCCCCGGCTCACATAGGGAAAGTCTTCCCCTTTGAGAACGACCGGATCATCGTCGAATATCTGAGCCCCGGGCTTGTCCACCGGTCGTTGATTGACCAGGACCTTCCCGCTCATGATCATGGCCTGGGCCCGTCCGCGGCTTTGGGCCAACCCCTCTTTAACCAAACGCTGGTCGAGTCGGCTTTTTTTCCCGGACATGGATTCCCTTCAGCAATTCCCGTGCGGATTGGACAACGGCATCGGCATCCACCCCGTATTTTGAACGAAGCAGCTGTTGAGGACCATGCTCGACGAACAGGTCCTGAATACCGATGCGTTTGAGTGAAAAATCGAACATTCCGGCATCATTCAATCCCTCCAGAACGGCGCTTCCGAAGCCTCCCTGACGAACGTTCTCCTCCACCGTGATCACCCGGGGAATCTGCCGGACCAGCGGAAGAATCAGGTCCATATCCAGGGGTTTGATAAACCGGCAATTGACCACGGTGGCTGAAATATCCGATCGGGCCAGGGTTTCCCGGGCGGAAAGGGCCTCGGAAACCGAATGGCCCACCGCCAGAATCAACAGGTCTTCTCCCTCGCAGAGGACCTCGCCTTTGCCGATGGGAAGCCGGCGAATCTTCGGTTCCAGGGGAACCCCCAGGCCGCTTCCTCTCGGGTATCGAAAAGCCACGGGACCCGAATGGTTCACGGCGGCGGCCAGCATACGGCGCAGTTCGTTTTCATCTTTGGGCGCCATCACCACCATATTGGGAAGGCTTCTGAGGTACGACAGGTCGAACAGGCCGTGATGGGTGGCGCCGTCCTCGCCGACAATACCGCCCCGGTCCAGAGCGAAGACCACCGGAAGCCCCTCGATGCAGACGTCATGAAGGATCTGATCATAGGCCCGCTGTAAAAAGGTCGAATAAATGGCCACCACCGGCCGGTATCCTTCCGCCGCCAATCCGGCGGCAAAGGTCACCCCGTGCTGTTCGGCGATGCCCACATCGAAAAAACGATCCGGATAGGCCTCGGCGAATTTCATCAGCCCGGTCCCTTCGGGCATGGCGGCGGTCACCGCAATGAGCCGGTCGTTTTCTCGAGCCAGCTCCACCATGGTTTCCCCGAAGACATGGGTGAAGGTGGGCACCGACTTGCCTTTTTTGATACAGTTTCCGGTTTCAATTTCGAAACAGCCCACCCCGTGGAAGTAGACCGGGTTCTTTTCTGCCGGGGTATACCCCTTGCCTTTCCGGGTGGTGACGTGCAGCAGCACCGGTTCTTTCAGAGACTTGATGTTTTCGAGGATATCGATAAGATGATTGAGATTATGGCCGTTGATGGGTCCGAAGTAATCGAAATTGAAGGCTTCAAAGAGCATCCCGGGCGTGACGAAGGTCTTGAAGGATTCCTCGGACCGTTTTGCCAGATGATACATATCTTCGCCGATCCTGGGCAAAGACTTGAGGAACTCGCCGAATTCTTTTCGAAATCCCTGAAGATATCGGGCTGAAAAAGTCCGGCTGAGAAAAGAGGACAGGGCGCCCACATTGGGAGAAATGGACATGTCATTGTCATTGAGAATGACGATCAGGTTTTCGTCCTTATGAAGATCGCCGGCCTGGTTGAGCCCTTCATAGGCCAGACCGGCTGTCAGCGATCCGTCGCCGATCACCGCGATCACCTTGGATGCCTCTTTCTTGAGCCGTTTGGCGCAGGCCATGCCGAGGCCCGCCGAAATGGAGGTGCTGCTGTGGCCGGTGGTGAAAGCGTCATAGGGGCTTTCGCTGATGCGGGTGAATCCGCTGAGGCCCTCGTGCTGCCTCAGGGTGTGGAATCGAGACCGGCGCCCCGTCAACAGCTTGTGGGTGTAAGACTGATGGCCCACATCCCAGATGATTCGATCCTGAGGGGTATCGAATACATAATGCAAGGCGATGGAGAGTTCCACCGCGCCCAGGCTGGAAGCCAGATGGCCGCCGTTTTGAGAAACCACCTTTACGATGAATGCCCGGACCTCCCGGGCGAGGGTGGGAAGATCCGAGGCCTTCAGTTGTTTCAGATCGGCTGGGGAATTGATATGTTCAAGAAAGCTCAAATCGCGGAATCCTTTATTTTTCTTCGGCTTCATCCAGAAAGGGTTTTTCGACCGTTCGGCCGTCTTGGTCCTGCAACAATACGGTGATCTTCCGTTCGGTTTCATCAAGCTTTCCGGAGCAGAATTTGGACAGCTGAATACCTTCTTCAAATTTTTCCATGGCCTGTTCCAGGGGAAGATCGCCGTTTTCCAGCTCCTGAACGATCGACTCCAGTTTCTTCATGGCCTCTTCAAAGGTCTGTTGATCGGCTTTTTTCTCTATTGTCATGTCACGCTTTTCCTTCCACACGGCATTGAATGCGCCCCCTGGCGAGGCTCACTTCCACTGCCTGGCCTGAATGAACGGCATCGGCGTCCCGGAGGATGTCGCGCTCCGGCAGGGTGAAGGTGATGCTGTATCCCCGGGCGAGAATCGCATCGGGGCTCAAGCCCTTCAAACGGGCGGTATGGGCCTTCAGGCGGGCGTTTTCATCTTTGCAAACGGATCGAATCCGGAACCAAAGATTCTCCCGGTATTGTCTCAATTGATTTCGAAGCTGATGAATTCTGGAGAGCGGCATATGCAGGCAAAGGGTGTTGACGCGCCAGTCCAAGCGTTCACGTTTGCGGTGAATCATACCGCTCATGCGGCCGCCGAGACGGGAGGTGAGATCATCGATCC
>JAABSQ010000638.1 GCA_011390315.1 Desulfobacteraceae bacterium | reverse complement strand
GATGGACCACCCGCCGGGAAACTTCCCGGGTTCGCTTGCGCCGCATATCAATGGAAGAATACATTCTCTGGATCAATCCCTGAGATGCGCTCACATGACGCCGACGAAGGTCTGTTTTGGACGGCAAGACCATTTCGGCGGCCGCCGACGGGGTAGGGGCCCGCAGGTCGGCCGCAAAGTCGGCGATCGTGAAATCGGTCTCATGTCCGACGCTGCATACAACAGGGATTTCGGAAGCAAAAACCGCTCTGGCCACGATTTCGGAGTTAAAGGCCTGCAAATCTTCCAGAGAACCGCCGCCTCTTGCCAAAATGATGACATCCGAGTTCCGCAGCTGATTCACCAACTCAATGGCGGAAACGATCTCCATTTCAGATCCATATCCCTGAACCTTCACCGGCAGAATCTGAATCGGCACATTTTCAAACCGTCGGTGGGCCACCTTCAAAATATCGTGGATTACGGCGCCGGTACGCGAGGTAATCACGCTGATCCGGTTCGGCAGAAACGGAAGCGGCTTTTTGCAAGCCTCGTCAAAAATGCCTTCGGCGGCCAGTCGGCTTTTCAGTTGTTCAAAGGCCACCTGAAGTTCGCCGACACCTTTGGGCTCCAGATATTCGAAAATCAGCTGGTAGGAACCGCGCGGTTCATAGACACTGATGCGGCCCAGGCCCGTCAGCGACATTCCGTCTTCGATCTTACATTTCAGGCGCCGGTTTTGTCCCCGAAACATCACCGAAGCGATCTGCGCACCGTCGTCTTTCAGCGTAAAATAAAAATGGCCGGATGCCGGTCTGCGAAAATTGGAAACCTCGCCGGTGACCCAGATCAGCGGAAATTTTTCTTCCAGGCATTCACGGATCTGAAACGTCAATTCGGATACCGTGTAAAGATGTCGATGTAAGGCGTTATCCATTCAATAAATTCCGGTCATGAAATTCCGGAGAAAATCTTTCCGGCTGAAATGCAAAGATTTTAAGTATATCACGAGCCCGGCGTTGGTTACAATCCCCAAATTATGCCGTTATGCGATCGATCCATAGGGTCCGATAAAGTATATTATGTAAACTTTTTCAAATTTCTTCGGTTTCTTTTTCCCCCGCCTTTTCCAGGTATTCCCGCACCGCCGGCGCCAGATACAGATTTTCATGGTCCATCTTCGCCAGACAGGCGGAAAGCAGACT
>JAABSQ010000637.1 GCA_011390315.1 Desulfobacteraceae bacterium | reverse complement strand
ACGGTGGCGCCGCTGGCCGCCTCCCGGCTCACCGAGGACGTGATGCCCCCGGATCTTTTCGAAAAAATGCGGCCCGAGTACGTGGCCCCTCTGGTTCTGTGTCTGGCGGCCGAGGGATGTCAAGAGAACGGAGAAATCTTCAACGCCGGGATGGGCTACTACAACCGGGCCGCCGTCCTGACCGGTTCCACAATCCGGTTGGGGGATGCGGCGGACCCGCCCGCGCCGGAGGACATTCACAACCACTGGGGGCGGATCAACGATCTGTCCGAGGCCGCGCAGTACAAAGACCTCAACACGGCCCTGGGCGCCTTTCTGACGCCTTCACCCGGGAAAAAGCCGACGGAAACATCCTCCGATACCGGACCGGATACCGAACCGGATATCGGGGCGGTGTTCGACCGGATGGCCGACCGCTTCCAACCCGATGCGGCAGAGGGGGTGGATGTGGTGTTTCAGTTCCATATTTCCGGCGAAGGCGGCGGCGATTGGTACTGCATCATACGGGATCAGGCCTGCATCATCGAACCGGGGGTACACGAAAACCCGGCCTGCACCCTGCAGATGAAGGACACCGATTTCGCCGATATGATGGCGGGGCGGCTGCCGCCCATGACGGCCTTCACCTCGGGAAAGCTACGGATCGAGGGGGATGTGATGAAATCCCAGCTCATCGAAAAACTCTTTACCATCGGCTGAAGGGAGGAACCGGATGGCCACAGGAATCAAGGACAAAGTCGCAATCATCGGAATGGGATGCACCCGGTTCGGCGAGCGCTGGGATATGGGGGCCGAGGAGTTGATGGTGGAAGCCTTCGAGGAGTGCCTGGCCGACGCCGGCCTCGAAAAGCAGGCGATCGAGGCGGCCTGGTTCGGGATCTGCTTCGAGGAAGGATCGGTGGGCAAAAGCGGGCTGCCGCTGTCCACCACCCTTCGGCTGCCTTTCATACCGGTGACCCGGGTGGAAAACTACTGCGCCACCGGCACCGAGGCCTTTCGCGGGGCCTGCTACGCCGTAGCTTCCGGGGCCTACGACATCTGTCTGGCCCTGGGCGTCGAAAAGCTGAAAGACACCGGCTACGGGGGACTTCCCAGCTTTACCGGATCCAACGCCGGCAGCCTGACCTGGCAGTGGTTTCCCAACCTGACCGCGCCGGGGGCCTTCGCCCAGTTGGCCGGGGCCTATGCCGCCAAGCACCGGATCAAGGATGCGGACCTGAAGCGGGCCATGGCCCATGTCTCGGCCAAGAGCCACGCCAACGGGGTGCTCAACCCCAAAGCCCACCTGAGAAAGGCGGTGACCGAAGAGCAGGTCATGGCCGCGCCGATCATCGCCCATCCCCTGGGACTGTTCGACTGCTGCGGAGTGAGCGACGGGGCCGCCTGCGCCATCGTGACCACCCCGGAAATCGCAAAACAGATGGGCAGAGGAGAGATCGTCTCGGTCAAGGCGCTTCAGCTGGCCCTCAGCAGCGGCGAGGAGATGGGCTACGGCGACTGGGACGGGGATCATTTTGCGACCACCCGCATCTGCAGCAAAAAGGCCTATGACGAGGCCGGGATCACCGATCCGAGGGAAGAGATCTCGATGATGGAGGTCCACGACTGCTTTTCGATCACCGAACTGGTCACCATGGAGGACCTGCACATCTCCGAGCCGGGCCGGGCCGTCCACGACATCATGGACGGGGTGTTCGACCGGGACGGCATCGTCCCCTGCCAGGTCGACGGCGGGCTCAAATGCTTCGGCCATCCCATCGGGGCCTCGGGTCTGCGGATGATCTACGAAATGTACCTTCAGCTCCTCGGCCGGGCCGGAGAGCGGCAGATCGAGAATCCCCGCTTCGGCCTCACCCACAACCTGGGGGGATTTCCCTCCATGAACGTTTGCAGCATCGCCATTCTGGGCAGGTACGGGGAATAAGCCCATCCGAAAAATCGATTCCGGGGCCGGGATTCGCCCGGTTCCGATCACCACCCTTATTCCAAAGGAGGAGGATCATGACCATGCCGACCATTATCCAGGGGTTTCCGTCCACCTCCGGAGACGACTATCCGCTCAACACCGTTACGTTGCTTCGACACGCCGATCGCACTTTTTCCGACATCGAAATCGTCTCCCGAAATCTGGACGGTTCCATCTTTCGCTACAATTACCACCGGGCCCATGAACGAACCCGTCAACTGGCCAATGGGCTGACACGGCTGGGGATCAGGCCCGGCGACCGGGTGGGGGTGCTGGAATGGAATACCCACCGGTACATGGAACTCTATTATGCGGTCTCGGGCATCGGGGCGGTTCTGGTTCAGATCAACCCCCGTATCTCTACCGAAGAACGGGCCTATGTCATCGAGCACTGCGGGGCCCGATTCATTTTCGTCAGCGAGCTGATGCTGCCCCTGATTCAGCCGCTGGCGGCCAAGCTGAACCGGGTGGAGGGGTATGCGGTCATCACCGACAAGACCCTGTCGGAGATACCGGCCGGGCTCGATCCGGTTTACAGCTACGAGAAACTGCTTGCGGCCGAATCCCCCGAATTCGAATGGCCCCTGATCGACGAGAATTCCGCCTACAGCGCCTGCTATACGTCCGGAACCACCGGCAAACCCAAGGGGGTCTATTTCTCCCACCGGTGCATCTATCTGCACACCATGGCCATCGCCCTTCAGATGGGTATCGGCATTCAGGATGTGGTGATGCAGACGGTGCCCATGTTTCATTGCCACGGGTGGGGATTTTTCTTTGCCGCCGCCTGCGTCGGCGCTAAACTCGTGCTGCCGGGAGTCTATACCGCCGAGACCACCGAGGTATTGGTGGACCTGATGATCTCCGAAAAGGTCACCGTCACCTGCGGGGCCCCGGCCATTTTTATGCCGATGCTCGACTATATCCGGAGTCTGCCGGAAAAACCGGATTTTTCAGGGCTTCGCATGGCCTCCGGCGCCTCGGAACCGTCTCTGGCCCTGATGCGGGGATTCCGGGAACTGGGCGGGGCCGAGATCATCCACGCCTACGGCGCCACCGAGACCACGCCCATCGCCTCCGCCAACCTGCTCAAACCCACCCTGCGGCATCTTCCGGAGGAGGACCGGTGGGAGCTGAAAAAGAAGCAGGGGCTTCCGGTCCCCGGAATCGATCTCAAAGTGGTGGACCCAGAGGGCCGGGAGGTTCCCCACGACGGCAAGAGTGTCGGCGAGATTCTGATTCGCGGCCCCTGGGTGACGACCGCCTATTACAACGATCCCCGCACCGAAGAATCCTTTGTGGACGGTTTCTGGAAGAGCGGGGATATGGGAACTCTCGACGAAAACGGATATCTCAAAGTGACCGACCGGATCAAGGATGTCATCAAGAGCGGCGGCGAATGGATCTCCTCCATCGATCTGGAGAATGCGATCATGGCCCACCCGGGGGTGCGCGAAGCGGCGGTGGTGGGGCTTGCCCATCCCAAATGGGAGGAGCGGCCATTCGCCTTGGTGGTACTTCGGGAGGAAGCCGAAGGAAAAACGGATCCGAAGGAGATTCGGAATTTCATCGCACCGGGTTTCGCCAAATGGCAGCTTCCGGACGAGATCCGGTTTGTGGCGGAGATCCCCAAGACCAGCGTCGGGAAATTCTCGAAAAAGCACATTCGCGAGCAGTATCGGGATGCCTACCAGACGGCCGGGTAAACCCTGTTTATTCGAAATCCCCGGGCATTCATAACCGAATACCTCAAAAATGAAAGCCGGTTTCGCCTTTTATCCAATGGAACCGGCGAAAAGGAGGCTGATATGATCCTCGCATCCCAAAAGAACATCCAAACCTATACCGACCTGGGCGTCTGGGGCCGCCGCACCCTCATCGATTATTTCAAAGCCCATGCCGGAGAAGATCCCGACCGGGTCTGCATTGTCGATCCGCCCAACAAACAGGATCTGGTCGGCCTGGAGCCGGAACGGCTCACCTACCGGGAGCTGGACCGGGCGATCGACGCGGTCGCCTCCGGACTCGCGGCGGCCGGTCTGAAAAAGGACGATGTGGTGGCGGTCCAGATGCCCAACTGCTGGGAGTTGGCCATGCTCTATCTGGCCGTGAGTCGCGCCGGGGGAATCATTTCACCGGCCCCGATCCTCTGGCGCAAGGCGGAACTGGGCTATATCATCGGCCACACCCGGGCGGCCCTGGTGATCACCGTCTCCGAATTCAACGGATTCGACCATCGGGCTATGGCGGAGTCGCTCCGGTCCGAACATCCGTCCATTCAAAAGGTGCTCACCCTGGCCGATATTCGGGAGATGTGCAATGAACCGATCTCCGATCGGCTTGAGCAGATTCCGGTGAACGCCGACGACATCTTCACCATCTGCTGGACCTCGGGGACCGAGTCCGAACCCAAGGGATGCCCCCTGAGCCACAACAACTGGATCGGCATCGCCACCATTCAGGACGCCACCGGCATGCAGCCCGGGGATACCCTGCTCACGGCCGGCCCCTTGGTCAACATGGCCTCGGTGGGAACCGTCTTCACCCCCTGGATCGTCCTGGGCGGCGCCCTGGTCCTGCATCATCCTTTCGACCCCAAAGGATTCATCGGGCAGATCCTGTCGGAGCGGCCCCACTACACCCTTCTGGTGCCGGCCGTGGCCAACATGATCGCCAAACATCCTCAAGTCGACGCCTTCGATCTCTCCTGTTTTCGCACCATCACCCTCGGGTCGGCGCCGCCCTCCCTCTGGACCATGGCCGAATTCAAGCGGCGATGGGATATCGACATCGGCAATATCTGGGGACAGAACGAGGGAACCGGCATTGTGGCCGGTCTGGCCGACATTCCCGACATGGAAAAACGGGCGGACCATTTCCCCTGGTGGGGCAAGCCGGGGCCCCAATGGAAATCCAAAGCCGGACAGGTGGTGACGGTGAAGATCCTCGATCCCGAAGGAAAGGAGCTGACCGAGGTCGGGGCGGTGGGGGAGCTTGCTTATCGAGGACCGGGACTGATGGCCGAATATTTTCGGAATCCGGCGGCCACCGAGCACAGCTTTACCGAAGACGGGTTTTTCCGTACCGGGGATCTGTTCCAAATCCGGGAAGGCGACTGCATCTCTTTTTTTGAACGGGGCAAGGACATTATCATCCGCGGCGGCTACAACATCAGCTCCCAGGAGGTGGAAAACCATCTGCTGTCTCATCCCAAGATTCAGGAGGCGGCGGTGGTGGGCATGCCCGATGAAAAACTGGGGGAGCGGATGTGCGCCTATGTGGTGCCGGTCCCCGGCGAAAGCGTTTCCCTGGCGGATTTGACCGAGCTTATGGACCAAAAAGGGGTGGCCAAATACAAGTTCCCCGAACGGGTGGAGGTGGTCGAGGCGATCCCCCGCAATCCGGTGGGGAAAACCTTGAAGAAATCGCTTCGGGAAGATATCCGACGAAAACTCGAGAGGACGGGATGATGCCATGGATTTTGAACTGACCCGATCCCAAAAGGAGATTCAAAAGGCCGCGGCCGAATTCGCCCGGGGGGAGTTCGACAAGGAGCTGGCGTTGGAGCTGGATCGGACCGGCGCCTTTCCCGCGAAGATTCAGAAAAAGGCCGCCGAGCTGGGGTTTATCGGGGTCCACTTCGATGAGGCGGTGGACGGCGGAGGGCTCGGCCTTCTGGATGCGGTCCTCACGGCCGAGGCCTTTTGCCGGCAGGACTCCGGCATCGGTGTCGCCCTGATGCTGGCCGGCCACGGGGCCGAGTGCCTGCTGAGAGCCGGTTCTTCGGATCTTCGAAGGCGATGGCTTTCCAAGGTGGCCCTGGGCGAGTGCCGGTGCGCCGGGGCTTTTTCGGAAACGGGCGTCGGCCCCGCTATGGAGGGCATGGAAACCACGGCGGTTTCCGCCGGCGACGAATGGGTCCTCCGCGGAATCAAATCGAACGTCTTTGAGATCGATTCTTCCGGATTCTTCGTGGTCCTCTGCCGGACCGATTCCGAGGGGGCATCCGAAACCGGCCTGAGCCTGATCCTGGTGGAAGCGGACCGGAAGGGGCTCTCCCGGGAATCGGCCGGGGCCAAACTGGGCATGCGAATGCTTTCGGTAGGCGACCTTCGGATGTCCGATGTTCGTGTGCCGTATGACCATCGGGTCGGTAAAGAAGGGAAGGGAGCGGCCCAATTCCGGGAGTACCGGCAGGAACTCTCTGTTTTGCTGGCAGGCATGTCCCTGGGGATCGCTCAAGGCGCCTTTGACCGGGCCCTGGTCCATACCAAAAGCCGGGTCCAGTTCGGTCGCAAAATCGCGGCTTTCGAGATCACCCGGTGCAAACTGGCCGACATGGCCGTCCGGGTTCAATCGGCCCGATGGCTCACCTATCAGGCGGCCTGGGGATTCGACCGGGGACGGCTCAGCCCCATAGAGGCGGCCATGGCCCGAACCTGTGCCGCGGATGCCGCCGTGGCGGTAGCCGATGAGGCCCTGCAACTGATGGGCGGATACGGCTACATGACCGAATACGAGGTGGAGCATTTCTACCGGGACGCCAAGGTGCTGGCCCTGTTCGGGGGCGGGTCGGAGAAAAACGACGTCGCCGATGCCGTCATCGGCCGGCTCAAATAGAGAAGGGGAGATCATGGATATTTTGACCTGTACCGACGCCCATCGGGATTTTCAAAAGCGGCTTCGGGCCTTTCTGGCCGAGGCGGTGGTCCCCCACATCGACCAGTGGGAGGCGGCCCATCGGATTCCCCATGAGATCTGGGAGCGGATGGGGCGAAACGGCTTTCTCTGCCCCTGTACCGATCCTGCGTACGGCGGGCTGGGCGGCGATTTTCTGTATGCGGTGATGGTGGCCGAGGAGATGGCCCGGATCAATTTCACGGGGCTTTGTGCGGTCCTTCACAGCGACATCGTGGTTCCC
The DNA here is from genome assembly GCA_011390315.1 of Desulfobacteraceae bacterium. Taxonomy (GTDB): domain Bacteria; phylum Desulfobacterota; class Desulfobacteria; order Desulfobacterales; family Desulfococcaceae; genus JAABSQ01. The sequence continues at coordinate 7,669 of JAABSQ010000637.1, read as the reverse complement.
TATATCGAGTCTTACGGTACGGAAGACCAGAAGCGGAAATACCTGCCCGAATGCGTCTCCGGCGGCATCGTCACCGCCATCGGCATGACAGAACCGGATGCCGGCAGCGATCTGGCCGCCATGACCACCACGGCGATGGAAACCGGAGACGAAATCGTCCTCAACGGGGCCAAGACCTTCATCTCCAATGCGGTCAACTGCGATCTGGTGGTATTGGCGGCCCGGGACCCGGCCGTGGAAAACCCCCACCAGGCCCTTTCCCTCTACCTGGTGGAGGCGGATACCCCAGGCTTCAAAAAGGGGGAACCCTTTGAAAAGATGGGCTGGAACAGCCAGGACACCGGGGAGCTCTTCTTTTCGGACTGCCGCATTCCTGCCGAAAACCGGCTGGGACAACCGGGACAGGGATTTCTCATGCTGATGGAAAAACTTCAGCAGGAGCGGCTTCTTTGCGCTCTATTCGGTGTGTTCGGGGCCGAATTCATGCTACAATGGACGACCGAACACTGCAAAACCGCTAAAGCGGGCGGAAAACCGCTGACCCGGTCCCAGGCGGTTCAGTTCGCCCTGGTGGAAATGGCCACCGAAGTCAAACTGGGCCGGACCTTCACCGAAAAGCTCATCACCGATCACATGGCGGGCCGGAATGTGGTGGTCGAGACCGCCATGGCCAAGTACTGGACCACCGAGACGGCCAAGCGGATCGCCCTGCGGTGCCTCGATCTTTACGGCGAATCGGGTATGCTGGAGTCCTGCCCCGTGGCCCGGGCCTGGCGGGACGTGCGGATCACGTCCATTTTCGCCGGAACCAACGAGATCATGAAAGGCATAGCGGCGAAGTTCATGGGATTGTAAGCCACCGTTTCGTTTACCCACAGGAGGTGATTATGCTCGACAGCATCGGCGACGCCCTCGCCCTCACCGCGGCAAAATATCCGAACAAGACCGCCCTCATCGAGGTCGGCGGAGAACGATTCACCTATGACCGGCTCAATCGTCGGGTCAACCGGCTGGCCAACGCCTTGCTCTCCATGGGCTTTAAAAAAGGAGACAAGATCGCCTACCTGTTTGCGAACACCCACCACTTCGTGGAGTGCCACTTCGCCGTATCCAAAGCGGGGTTGGTCGGGGCGCCGCTCAATGTCCGCCTGGTGGGCCGGGAACTGGCCTACCAGATCGAGAACAGCGATGCGGTCTGCGTGATCTATTCCGGCCTGTTCGCCGATGCCGTCAATCTGGCACGGATACATCTCACCAAGGCCCGGGTCTTTATCTGCGACGGCGACAGCGGCCGGGATGCGCGGGATTACGAGCCGATTTTCGACAACAACCCCGATCACGAACCGGGGGTGGAAGTCAGCCTGTCCGACGACAACATCATTCTCTACACCGCCGGCACCACCGGCACACCCAAAGGGGCCGTTCTGCGCCACAAAAACAGCCTCTTCAATGCCATGACCATGGTGATGGACTACCGGTTTCGGCGGGATGAGGTGTTTCAGGTGATTCCGCCCCTGTTTCACTCCGCCTCCCTCAACGCCATCTGCATTCCGGCGATTCTGACCGGGGCCACCCTGGTGCTTCATCCCCGGTTCGAGCCCAAGGAGGCCCTGGCCGCCATTCAGGAAGAGCGGATCACCATCACCTGGGGGCCGGCCACCCTGCTGCGAATGCTGATCCGAGAACCGGAATTCGACCGGTTCGATACCTCCTCCGTCCGGCTGGTGGTCAACGGCGCCATGACCATGCCGGCGGAGATGCGACGGCAGGTGCTTTCCAAATTCCCCTCGGCCTCCATCGCCGACACCTACGGAATGACCGAGGCTTCCCCCTGCTGCACCATTTTGCCGCCGGACCGGGCCCTGGACAAACCCGCTTCGGTGGGTCTGCCGCTGTCCCTCTGCGACGTCAAAATCTTCGGGGAGGATGAAAAAGAGCTTCCGCCCGGAGAGGTCGGAGAGATCGTCACCCGGGGGAACTTCATGCGGGGCTACTACGAAGACGCACCGGCCACCGCCGAAGCGATTCGGAACGGATGGTTGTTCACCGGGGATCTGGGCAAAAAAGACGAAGAAGGATTCATCTATCTGGTGGACCGGAAAAAAGACCTGATCGCCACCGGCGGTGAAAACGTCTACTCCCGGGAGGTGGAGGAGGCGATCGGGCTTCATCCCCATGTCTTTGAAGTGGCGGTTATCGGGGTGCCGGACGAGAAATGGGGGGAAACGGTGGCTGCGGTGGTGGCGGTCGCGCCGGGGACGGCGCTGACCGAGGAGGACCTGGCCGCCCACTGCCGGATTCAGTTGGCCGATTACAAGCGCCCCCGAATCTATAAATTCGTCGAATCCCTGCCCAAAAACGCCGCCGGAAAGGTGCTGAAGCGGGAAATCAAGAAGACGTTCACGCCGGAGCCGGAGCAAGAAGCGCCATGACCCTTCCGACCGAAGACCTGAAAGCCTTCGTGGAAAAGAAGATCCCCTTCGTGGAACGGATGGGGCTGCGGGCCCTGGACCTTCGCCGGGGATACGTGAAGCTGACCGCCCCTTACGAGGGCAACGAAAACCACATCGGCACCCTGTATGCCGGAGCGCTCTTTACCCTGGCCGAAATCCCGGGCGGGGCGCTCTTTCTCACCTCCTTCGACACCGACCGGTTCTTTCCGGTGGTGAAAGAGATGACCCTCCGCTTTCTGAAACCGGCCATCACCGAGGTGACGGTGGAAGTCTCGCTGAAGGATGATGAAATCGCCCGCATTCAGACCGAGGCCGACCAGACGGGCAAGGCCGAATTTTCACTGGAAGGGGAGATTCGGGACGCAAGGGGGAATGTGGTGGCGACCAGCCGGGGGGTATATCAGATTCGAAAATTCGAAGAATAGAAAGGAGGATGGGCCTGGGAAATCATCACCTATGCGGTTTTTATGCCACCAGGTGAAGGCGTGCTTCCACGATATCCCAGGGAACTTGGATGCGGCCATCCGCTCCTTTTTCTATCAGCCCGATTTGAATAAGCTGTTTTACGTCCGTATGGGTGTTCTTGTAATCCCGTTCCAGAGTTTTCGCAAGTGAACGGATACTCATAGGCCCCCGCCTGCGAAGCGATTTTAACAGACGCCACCGTGCCGGTGTCAGCGACTTCAATAATACGTCCAAGGTTTCGAAATGAAGGAGATTTTCCGTCGAGAAGCTTTCTCCTCTCTCCGCCCTTTTCCAGGCCTCGGAAAAGCCTTCAGCCGTTTTTTCGGGATCATTTACACCAACGTAGAGTTTTTTACCCATCCTTTTTTCCTTTGCGAGCGATTTGGATATCATGCAAAAAATCTGCTATCAGAATATCCACGTCTTGAAAGTGATAGGGAGTTTCCTGCCCATGAATGTGCCGGTGATCGCCTTTTCCCTTTTCGTTGTCATAGCGCACCAGGCAATTTCCATCTGGAAGACCGTAGTACAGTCGGTATTTGAGACCATGCGGCCGATCTGGTGTCTTTTCCGGAAGCTGCCATAGAACCATTTCTCTAATCGATCCGTCTGCGTAGATGAATTTTTCCCGATAGACCAACTTCGCTTTCATATGGTATTTAATACCATAAAGCTGAAGGGAGTTGAAGGCAATATCTTCCGGTTTGGATAATATTTTTTAACTTGGTTTAGCTCCAAGCTGCTTTTCCGGACTGATTTGTGAAGCTTTTTTTTTCAACAGAATGAATTGGAGCAGATTATGGAATCATCCCTCACCCGATGCCCTTGGGTGGGTATCGACAAACCGGATTACATCGCCTATCACGATTCGGAATGGGGCGTGCCGGTGCATGATAATCGGCTGCTGTTTGAATTCCTGACGCTGGAGTCGGCCCAGGCCGGGTTGAGCTGGTATACCGTTTTGCGGAAGCGGGATTCTTATCGTAAGGCGTTCGATGATTTCGATCCCGAACGGGTGGCCCGCTATGATAATCAGAAGATTGAAGCATTGCTGCAGAATCCCGGGATCATCCGAAACCGGCAGAAAATTCAGGCGGCCATAAACAACGCTCGGCGGTTTCTGGAGGTTCAGGATGCGTTCGGCTCCTTCGATGCCTACATCTGGCGCTTCGTGGATGGAAGACCGATCATTCATGAAATCCGCTCGAACGAAGCGTATCCGTCCCAAAGTCCAGAATCCGAGGCTTTGAGCAAAGACCTGAAGGAGCGGGGATTTCAGTTCGTCGGTCCGGTGATTTGCTATGCCCACATGCAGGCCATCGGAATGGTCAACGACCACATCCTCGGCTGCTTTCGCCGACAGGAGATCATCGACAATTATGCCCAAAATAATTGACTGCACCCACCCCCGGATTGGAGAGGAACTGACCGCCATCGCCGGCCATTACATCTGGCACAAGATCGATCGGCTTCCTTATCGCGGACGCGAGGTGCTCTACATGGTGGGCGCCGCCCTGATCGACACCGGGTGCTGCGGACCCTCCGGGTGCGGATTCGCATCGGTGGCCGGTTACATTGTGGATTGGGAATATCGGATGACGGAAGGGGGAGAACCGGTCTCCAGAGTTGAAGAAATTTCGAATGCGGCGATGCGCAGTGAAATAGAACAAGTGATTCGAAAGTCCGAGGGCGTTCAGCAGATTCGTTTTTCTACCTAATCTTCGCGATTAAAAACAAACCCTTGCGGACTTTCGCCCCCCTTCTGTTTTGCCAGCATAGCGAATTCTTCCGCAATCCTGTCCGTGTCAGAAACGCTTGCGAGCTGTTCCATATAGTCCCGGATCATCCGGTTCAGACTGCTGCCCTGCCGGACCGCGATTTCACGGGCTTTTTTGACAAGCGCTTCGTCTGCGGAAAATGTGATATTCATCGGGTGCCCTCCTTAGATTAACACATATTGCACGTATGTGTTGATAAACAAGTCAGTCCATTGCCGGCGTCAAGATAAAAATCGTAGGCGGGAAGAACTCTATCACCGTGGTTTTCCGTATCTCCCTGATAGAGAGCAGGTATCCCTTCTCTTCAAGGAGCTGACCCGGCATATGCCGCCAGTTTTTCGAAGAAATCTCTGAAAATCGAATCCCGGTCGACAAACGAGGCGGTCCGGATGAGATGGCGGGTGCGGTCGATGGACCATGTCAACTGGTCGGTGACGATGGGGCTGTGGATGATATCCGTCGGCACGGTAAAGGGATCGAGGAGCCATCCGATGGGGACCATGTCCCAGAGGATTTTGGACCAGGCGAAGTGATCGTAATGGTAACCGGTGAAGATGCCGGCCAGGTAGTCGCCGATCGGACCGCGACCCGCTACGTATTTATCGATTTCGGTGAGCGTGGTGATCATGTGGGAGGCGACCCCTCGGCAGGGGATCTGGACCAGCGGCGCCCCGCAGTCGAAGATGAATTTGGAGGCCATCAGGTCCTGCTTGAGATTGAAATCGTCGGCGTTGTTCCAGTAAATCGCATGCCCCGCCAGCCAGACCACCACGATGCGGTCCATGATCTCCGGTTCCAGCAGCAATGCCGTCGCGATATTGGTGCCGGCGGCGATGCCCACCACATAGAGCGGACCGTTCTTCACTTCCTTGGCTCTTTGAATGAGATCCCGGGCCGCTGCATGCTCCGGCGGTTCGAAATAATCGGCCACATAGTCGGTTGCACCCCGGAACACACGGCCCTCCGACGGAATGTCCATCAAGTCGAAGATCTTCTGAATTTCCGCGAAGCTCCGCTCCATCCCGTCTCCTGGATTGGCGGAATCCTGATAAATATAAGGCGCGGCATAGACCGCCTGCACATCCAGCTGTTCCGGTGAGAGCAGGGCATGCACCAGGGCGAACTGGTCGTCGATCTCATTGGAGGCATCGGTGTCGATGACGATCGACACCGGTCCGTCCGGCGGCTCCAGACGCGCCAGGCGCTCGGATTCGCTTATTTCGGGCAGATTTATGAGGCAGGTGAATTCCATCGGGTGACCCTCTCTTAGCGTTTTGCCTTGGGGGGCTTTGTGCCAGTGAATTCATCATGTATAACTGGCAATTTCAATACCAATCTTCAACCTGAAGCCCTTCAACCCTTTCGAATTCACGCAGATTATGCGTCACGAGGGTTGCCCCGTTGGCGAGAGCGGTCCCGGCGATCAGGGTATCGAAAGGACCGATCGGCGTTCCTTTTTTCTCGAGACTGACACGGATCCTTGACGCCCAACTTGCTTCTTTTCCTCCAAAGGGAATGACGGCGGTAGCGGAGACCAACTTACGAAGCTGGCCACGACGTTTGTCGGGCGAGGTCGATTTGGCAATCCCCACCTCCAGTTCGAAAATACAAACAGCCGGCAGTCCGATTTGGCTCGGAGGCGTATCAAAAATCCTTTGAGGCAGATTCCCCAGCCCTTTAAAGAAATAGATAATGGTATTAGAGTCCAGAAAAAACATCAAAATGTCTCCCTGGGAATGTCTTCACCAATGCTTTCTCGAATTTCTTCAAGAGAGGGGAAATCCGACCAGGCTCCGGCAAGTTCTCGAATTGAAGCCGGCCATTTGTTTGCTGTTTTATCTTCTATCAACCGGGCGATCCATCTGCTGATCGAGATATTTTCTTCTTGCGCAGATGCCCGCACCTTGGCTTCTGCTTCATCGCTCAAATGAATCGTGATCTGGGCCATGGTGTGGTTTTCCCTTCATTTCCAAATGAGTGAATGCATATAAGTGGGATTATAAGTGAGGTGAAGCAAAGCGTCAACCATACTGACCAAAGCCACCCATGCCCGATGTTCAGCTTCAGCCGTGGTTGGCAGACCTTTCTCTGCCGGCGTGAGATGGTTGTATTCTTAAGGCCGCCGGATTCCCGGGCGTGGATCAAATCGAAAGGAGGCTCCATTCCCTCTGAAAATCTGGACTGTGATTTTGCCTGATTGAGAGATAAAGGGTGTCGATTTTTTCCGTTTTAGCGGGTATATCTGTTTCAGATAAGAAATAATGGTTTATTGATTTCCTGAACGGCGACCCACAAAACGGTATGTGAGGAATGCAAGGGGATATGCGCGCCGGATCGCCCCCAAAACAAGGAACCGACGACCATGAAGCTGCCCGAGTTCAAGCTGGAACGGTATTTCGCCGAATACGAATTCAATGTGGAATACAACCTCTGCGCGTCGGACTGCGAATCCATGCCCATCCGCGAGCTGCTCGCCTTCGAACCGGGCGCGGCGGAGCGGTTCGGGGACTGTTGGCTGGGATACACCGAATCCCCGGGTGCGCCGTCGCTGCGGCGGGCCATCGGCGGGATCTACGAGACCGTCGAGCCGGACGGGGTGCTGGTCCACACCGGCGCGGAGGAGGCCATTTTTCTGTTCATGCAGGCGGCCCTGTCGCCGGGGGACCATGTGATCGTCCACTGGCCTTGCTACCAGTCCCTGACCGAGGTGGCACGGGCCATCGGGTGCCGGGTGTCGCCCTGGAAGGGCCGGGAAGAAGACGGATGGGCCCTCGATCCGAATGAATTGAAACGCCTGATCGAGCCGGATACCCGGGTCATCGTCCTCAACACCCCCCACAACCCCACCGGCTACCGGATGGATTCGGCCGCGCTGAGCGAAACCGTCCGAATCGCCGGGGAAAACGGCATCCTGCTTTTTTCCGACGAGGTCTACCGGGAGTCGGAGCACGACCCGGCGGACCGGCTCCCGGC
>JAABSQ010000636.1 GCA_011390315.1 Desulfobacteraceae bacterium | reverse complement strand
TGAAGAACTCTATGCCTGGATCGGCCATGTTCATATCGAGGATATCGCCGCCGACCGCACCCACAAACACCTGATCCCCGGCCAGGGGGCGATTTCGTTCCAGGCGGTTTTCGAAGCCATGAAACGGCTGGGGTATACGGGCGACATCTGTCTGGAACTCTATCCCTATGTGGAAACGCCGGAGGTCGCGGGCCGAGAGAGCCTGGATCATCTTCGACCCCTGTTTGAAGCGGCAGGGCTGGATAAGGATGCTTTTCAATGAACGACACCCGAGAACCGGCCTTGCAGACCTATCGGCAGGCCATTTCGGTCCCATTTGAATATCCGGTCTGCTTCACCCGGGATCTTTTCCACCTCGACAATTCGCTTCTGTCCGACACCGTCAACCGGTTGAAAGAGGATCGACGGCATCGGGCCGCGGTCTATATCGATTCGGGAGTGGCGGAGGCTTTTCCCGGGTTGTCCGCCGACATTCTGAATTATTTCGAGTCCCGGCCCAAGGTCCTCTCTCTGGCTGCGCCCCCTCGAATCATCCCCGGCGGGGAACCGGCCAAAAACGGATGGCGGCACGTCCACGCCATTATCGAACAGGTCGGCCGGCTTCACCTGGACCGGCAGAGCTATGTCATCGGGGTAGGGGGCGGGGCGGTGCTGGATATGGTCGGGTTCGCCGCCGCCATCATCCATCGCGGCCTTCGCCTGATTCGAGTGCCGACCACCACTCTGGCCCAGAATGATGCGGGCATCGGGGTCAAGAACGGCATCAATGACCGAGGGCAGAAAAACGCTATCGGGGTTTTTGCCCCGCCCTTTGCGGTGTTGAATGATTACCGTTTCTTGTCCACCCTGTCCTTCGACCACTGGATCGGGGGGGTGGCCGAAGCCTTCAAGGTGGCGATCATCAAGGATGCCGAATTCTTCGACTATCTTCTCGATCATGCCAAGGGGCTTCGAAACCGGGCTTCGGGCCCCATGGAACGGGCGGTTCACCGCTGCGCCGAACTGCACCTGGACCATATCCGCACCCACGGTGATCCCTTCGAGTTCGGATCGGCCCGGCCCCTGGATTTCGGCCACTGGTCGGCCCACAAGCTGGAGAGCATGTCCGGGTACGCCATCGGCCACGGACATGCGGTCTCCGTCGGTATCTGCCTGGATTCATATGTGGCCATGCGCAGAGGTTTGATCTCTCATGGGGAACTGGACCGGATTCTGAATGGTTTTTCCGCCTGCGGCCTGAGTATATGGACGGATCGGTTGGAGCGGAAAAAAACCAACGGCCGTCTGGAGGTGCTGGACGGCATCGAAGAATTCCGGGAGCATCTGGGCGGAGAACTCACCCTGACGCTTCCGGACGGAATCGGTCGAAAGATCGAAGTCCACGACATGGACCCGGCGGTAGTTGAGGAGGGGATCGCCTACCTGAAATCCTTTGTCCCGAGGGAGATGACGGATGAATGAGAAACCCGATTTTATTCGAGGCGAGATCGTTTCGAGACAGTTTGACGGGGTATCCGACGATCTGTTGACCGGCGGGTTCGGTAAAACCGGGTTGACGCACCCGCCGCCGCCTTTCGAGGACCCCGAGTTTCCCACCGCTCGGGAGCTTCGCTCCCATTCGATTCACAACAACTACCGGGGTCTGATGGACCTCTCTCCCGCCGGGGGGTACGGCCTTCTTTACGGCCCCGGCGTCTCTGCCGCGGGTATTCCGGTCGAGGGCGAAGGAATGATCCCCGGAAAGGAATACCTGGCCTATGCCGACGACGGCGCCGGAAGCCGGAATGGGGTGCTGATGGTGCAGATTCCGGATGGTTTCGATCCGGAGAACCCCTGCATCGTGGCGGCGGCATCCTCGGGGTCCCGGGGAATCTACGGCGCCGTCGGGGTGGTGGGCGAATGGGCCCTGAAACGGGGTTTTGCCGCGGCCTACACCGACAAGGGGACCGGGATCGGGATTCACGATCTCGATTCGAATACGGTGAATACCCTGACCGGCGAGCGGACCGATGCGGCCTCTGCCGGCCGGTCCGCCCATTTTTGCGCCCGCATGAATGATCCGGACGAATTCAGGCGGGTGTATCCCCATCGCATCGCCGTCAAACATGCCCATTCCCGGCAAAACCCTGAAAAAGACTGGGGCCGGTACCTGCTTCAGGCGATCCGGTTCGCCTTTTATATCCTCAATCTCCCGGAGAATTTCGGCCGCGCCGATGACCGCGGCATCATTCGAAAGACCATTCTGCCGAAAGATACCCTGGTCATCGCTTCCGGCATCTCCAACGGGGGCGGGGCCGCCATTCGGGCTGCGGAACAGGATGCCGACGGCCTGATCGACGGGATCGCCGTTTCCGAACCCAATGTGACCCCGCCGGTGAATCCGGACCTGGTGATTCAGCAGGGAGAACGGGTCTGGCGCTATCCGAACCACAGCCGAAGCCTTTTAGACTATCATACCCTTCTGGCCCTGTACCAGCCCTGCGCCGACCTTGCGCCTCAACTCAAAGGCGCACCCTTCAATGCGGTGGATCGCAAACTCTGTGAAAACCGCTGCCGAGGATTGTACCGCGTGGGCCTGCTGCATTCCGATCGTCTTGGGGATCAGTCCCTGGAGGCTCAGCGCATTCTGAATGATTCCGGATTGCCGGCGGAGCAGAATTGGATTCAGCCGGCCCACTTCGCCTTTACCGTATCGGAAGGGATCGCCGTCACCTATGCCCATGCTTACGGCCGGTTCGGGGTGGAGGACTCTCTCTGCGGGTTCGGTTTTGCCGGCGTGGACGACCGGCTTCGACCGGCCCCTCTGGATCGGTCCCGGCTGGCCGCCCAATTCGCCCAGTCCACCGGAATTCCGCCGTCGCCCCCGGTTTTCTTCAGTGAGGCCCAGGTCGAGGCGCTGTCCCGAATGGACCCCGACCTTGCACCGCCCGTGATTCCTCTGGGCGAAGTGGAATTGATCAACACCCATTCCCGAAACGGCCCCACGGTCAGCCGGTATTCGGTCTCCGAGGACGGAGTCATGGACATGAACCTGGTCGGGATGCTTTGTCTTCGACGACTGGCCACCGGCCGGGATGAAGCCGGAAATCCCCTGACGGGCAAGGAATGGGAACGACATCGACGGGTTCAATCGGGGATTGACGAGATACGCGCCTGCGGGAACTTGGGGGGGCTGCCGGCGGTGATCGTCCACGGCCGAAGCGATGCGATTCTACCCCCCAATCACACCGCTCGACCCTATTTCGCCGTCAATGCGTTGATCGAAGGAGACCGCAGCCGGCTTCGGTATTATGAAATCACGAATGCCCATCACATGGACGCCTTCAACGGACTGCCGGGGTTCAGCGCCCTTTTTGTGCCGCTTCACCGATACCTGATTCAGGCCCTGGACCTGATCCATGATCATCTCAAACAGGGCGCGCCGCTGCCGCCGAGCCAGGTGGTCCGAACCCTGCCCCGCGGGGTGGATGCCGACGGAAATGCAGCGCCCATCACTCCCGAGCACGTGCCGCCGGTTTCGACGGAACCCGATTCGAGGGACCGGATTCGAATGACGGATAAGACGCTTCGAATTCCCGATTGATTCTCTTTATGGGTCCTCCTCTACTGAAACCGGCCGGGCCTTCGGTTTTGGTGTTGACGCAGAAGCGGTTTGCGCCTATGAATTCACCGGTAGGTGGGGGATCGGGAGAGCGACCGGGTTTCGATCCCGAAATATGCGATTTGACGAGCCGGTATTGTTTTTGAAATTAAGGAAATGGTTGACCTGAAGGCCTATCTCGCCGTCCGAAGAGAACGGATCAATGCGGCCCTGGACGCGGTATGGGGGGAAAATTCTCCATCCACCCGCCTGGTATCCGCGATGCGCTATTCCCTGACAGCCGGCGGAAAGCGATTGCGCCCGATCCTGTGTCTGGCCGCCGCCGAGGCGGTCGGGGGGGATTCGGCCGATGCCCTTCCCGCCGCCTGCGCCCTGGAGTTGATCCATACCTATTCCCTGATCCACGATGATTTGCCGGCCATGGACGACGACGACCTGCGCCGGGGAAAACCCACCTGCCACAAGGCTTTTGACGAGGCCACCGCCGTTCTGGCCGGGGACGGACTGCTGACACTGGCTTTCCAGGTTCTGTCCGAGTCGTCATCCCGGGAAGCATTCAGGGCCGAGGCATGGCTTCGGGTCATCGAAGAAATTGCCCGGGCCGCCGGATACCGGGGCATGATCGAGGGTCAGATGCGGGATATGGACGGCGAAACCCACGGCCTCGGGCTGAAAGAACTGGAAGCCATGCACCGGCTCAAGACCGGGGCCCTGATCCGGGCCGCCGTCCGGTCGGGCGCCATTCTCGGCGGAGGGACCGAAGATCGGATCGACCGGCTCGACCGGTACGGCGGCAGCATCGGTCTGGCGTTTCAGGTGACCGACGATATCCTCAATGTGGAGGGTGATCCGTCGGTGATGGGCAAGGCGGCCGGCACCGATGCCACCCGCAGCAAAAATACCTACCCGGCCCTTCTGGGGCTCGAAAAATCGAAAGCGTTTGCCGAACATTTGATTCAGGAAGCCCTGGGGGCCCTGGCGGGGTTCGATCAAAAATCCGATCCCCTGCGGGCCGTCGCCCGCTACATTCTGGATCGCAGACGATGATTCGGCCCCGCACCGGCATCTGTATCGATGCGAATTCAGGAAAACAGGGCATGGGTGGGGATACTGATTGACAAGCCGGTCTCTTGTTGATTAAGTGACCTCGGTTATCACCTATTCGTCAGCAGAAAGGGGGGGCGCCGTGTTGAGCGAAAAGGAAAAACTGGATACCCTGACCCGTCTGGGCATCGATCTGAACCGTGTGCAGGATCTGGATATCCTGATGGAGCGGATTCTGACCGAAGCCCGCCGCTTTGTGAACGCCGACGCCGGTTCCATCTACATTCGTGAAGGGGATCGGCTGCAATTCGCATATACCCAAAACGATACCCTTCAAAAGCGACTGGAAAAGGGTGAAAAGCTGATCTACTCCACCTTTTCCATTCCGGTGGATGAAACCAGCATCGCCGGCCATGTGGCCCTGACCGGTCACCCCATCAACATCGAAGACGTCTACCGCATCGAGCCGGCCCGGCCTTACGGGTTCAGTGATCGGTTCGACCGGGTTTCCGACTACAAAACCGGTTCCATGCTCGCCATTCCCCTGAAAAACATCAAACAGGATGTGATCGGGGTGCTTCAGGTCATCAATTCGACAGATGAAACGGAGACTGTGATTGCTTTTTCAGAAGAGGATCAGAATATGATGCAGGTATTCGCCAGTATTGCTTCCGTGGCATTGGAACGGGCCCAGATGACCCGGGCCATTTTGCTTCGAATGATTCGAATGGCTGAAATGCGGGACCCCAAAGAGACCGGGGCCCACGTCAACCGGGTGGGGGCCTATGCGGTGGAGATTTACGACCGGTGGGCCTACCGCCACAATATTCCTGTAAACGAGATCGAAAAAAGCCGGGACCTGCTGCGGATGTCCGCCATGCTTCACGATGTGGGCAAGGTGGGCATCTCCGATCTGATCCTGAGGAAGCCGGATCGCTTCAACCAGGATGAATATCAGATCATGAAGCAGCACACCGTTTTGGGGGCGCAGCTCTTTCAGGACCTTCAGTCCGATTTCGACGAGGCCGCGGCCCAGGTGGCCCTCAATCATCATGAACGGTGGGACGGAGACGGATACCCGGGGCATATCGATATTATCACCGGCCGGCCCATTCAGGGGCGAACCCGGCCCGACGGCATCCCTTTAGGAAAGAAGGGCGATGAAATTCCGCTGTTCGGCCGAATCGTCGCCCTGGTGGATGTTTACGACGCCCTGTCTTCGGCCCGGGTCTACAAAGAGGCCTGGAACGAGGCCCGGGTGCTCGATACCCTCGAAAAGGAAGCCGGTGCTCAGTTCGACCCGGAGCTGGTGGATATCTTTTTTTCCAGCCTGGATATGATGCGGGCGATTCAGGAGCGGTATATGGACGACGGTCCGCACTGATCTTCACTTTTCCGAACCCTCTCGCCGGTTCCTATAAAACCCAGGTTTTTGCTGTGAATTGAGATGGGGAGTCGGCGTTTCCGAACCCCACCGGTTGCCCCTTTTCTTATTTTTTCCCTGAAGGAGCCGCCTCTTTTCTCCTCTCCTGCAATGGTCCGGCACATAATCGTTGACTTCCCCATTTACAGGCGCTACCATTAAAAGCTTATGCAAAAGATAGGAAAATTCCGTCGGTAAAAGGAAATCGGGTTCAGATGATTCAGTTAATCAGAGGGTTTAAGGACATACTGCCCGGCGAGGTGGAGCTGTGGCAGGAGATCGAACGGATCGCCCGGAATCTGCTGGAAGATTTCGGCTATAAGGAGATCCGCATTCCGATCATGGAAAAGACCGAGCTGTTCGCCCGGTCCATCGGCGAGGATACCGATATCGTGGAAAAGGAGATGTACACCTTTCCCGATCGAAAGGGCGATCTGATCACCCTGCGGCCCGAGGCCACCGCCTCCATCGTGCGCTCTTATATTCAGCACAAGATGTATGCCGCCGACCCGGCCCGGAAGCTTTACGTCATCGGCCCCATGTTTCGCCGGGAGCGGCCCCAGAAAGGGCGCTACCGCCAGTTTTACCAGATCGACGCCGAAATCTTCGGGGTGGCCTCGGCCCATGCCGACGCGGAACTGATCTATCTGCTCACCGTATTGTCGGAACGGCTGGGGGTGACCGATGTGGCGGCCCACATCAATTCCCTGGGATGTCCCGAATGCCGACCGGATTTCAAGGCCGCCCTGCTCGGCTTTATGGAAGACCGGCTGGAAACCCTCTGCGCCGACTGCAAGCGACGAAGCGGGCGAAACCCCCTGCGGGCCCTCGATTGCAAGGTGGACACCTGCCGGGCGGCCATGACCGACGCGCCCTCCATTCTGGATCATCTCTGCCCCGACTGCCGGGACCATTTCGATACCGTTCAGCGGGCGCTGACGGAGCTGGGGGTCGATTTTGTGGTGGACAGTCGCCTTGTGCGGGGGCTCGATTATTATTCCCGGACCACTTTTGAAGTTTTGACCGGCTCTCTGGGGGCCCAGAGCGCGGTGGCCGGCGGCGGCCGGTACGACGCCCTGGTGGAGATGCTGGGCGGGCCGTCCATACCGGCTACCGGGTTCGCCATCGGTTTCGACCGACTGGCCGAGATCGCCGGGCTGAAACCCGAAGAATTCCGGAAAACTCCGGATGTCTATATCGCGGCATTGGGGCCGGAGTGCCAGGCCCGGGCTTTTCAATGGAGCTGCGCCCTGGGGGTACAGGGCATCACGGCGGATATGGATATGGAGGATCGAAGCCTCAAGAGCCAGATGAAGCGGGCCGACCGGATGGGCGCCGATTATGTCCTCATCTTCGGTGAAAACGAGCTCAAAGACGGCGTTGCCGTGCTGCGGAATATGGATACCCGAGAGCAGAAGTCGATTCCCCTCGACAAGGTCGTCCAAGAGATCAAAACAGCGGTTCAGTCCACACAGTCATGTTGAAAGGAGTTCACAGCAGTGCCGGATAAATTGGGAGATATGCGTCGGACGCACCATTGTCGTCAGCTGGACGCAAACGATATCGGCAAGGAAGTGGTGCTGATGGGATGGGTGCAGCGCCGGCGGGACCACGGCGGCGTCATTTTCGTCGACCTGCGGGACCGGGAAGGCATCACTCAGGTGGTTTTCAATCCCGAGGTGGATCGGGCCATGCACGAGAAGGCCCATGCCATTCGAAACGAATACGTGATCGGCATTCGCGGGGAGGTGGAAGCGCGGCCCGAGGGCATGATCAACCCTTCACTCAAGACCGGCGAAATCGAGGTGCTGTGCCGTGAACTCAGGATTTTCAATGCCGCCGAAACCCCGCCCTTCCTGGTCGAGGACCGGGTGGAGGTGTCCGAGAATATTCGGCTTACCCATCGCCATCTCGACCTTCGCCGGCCCGGTCTTCAGCGGAACATCATCACCCGGCACCGGACCGGCGCCGCCGTTCGGAATTTTCTGAACGATCAGGGTTTTCTGGATATCGAAACCCCGGTCCTGACCAAGGCCACCCCCGAGGGGGCCCGGGACTATCTGGTGCCCAGCCGGGTCAATCCGGGGATGTTCTATGCCCTGCCCCAGTCCCCCCAGCTGTTTAAACAGCTCTTCATGATCGCCGGCCTGGATCGGTATTACCAGATCGTCCGGTGTTTCCGGGATGAAGACCTGCGGGCCGACCGCCAGCCCGAGTTCACCCAGATCGATATGGAGATGGCCTTTGTGGGCGAAGAGGATCTCATGGCGATTTCCGAAGGGATGATGCGGGCCATCTTCAAAGAGGTGCGCGACATCGATCTGAAGACCCCTTTTCAGCGCTTGACCTACGACGAGGCCGTGGGCCGGTACGGCTTGGACAAGCCCGACATCCGGTTCGGACTGGAACTGCAGGATTTGTCGGACATCGTGGCCGAGTCCGATTTCAAGGTCTTTTCCAGCGTGGTTAAAAAGGGCGGGGTGGTCAAGGCGATCAACGCCAAGGGCTGCATCGGATTTTCCCGCAAGGACCTGGATGATTTCACCGATTTCGTCTCGGTTTACCGGGCCAAGGGCATGGCCTGGATCAAGGTCAAAGAGGATGCCTGGCAGTCGCCCATCGCCAAGTTCTTTTCGGATGCCGAAAAAGAGGCCATGATCGAACGGCTGGACATCGAACCCGGCGATCTGATCCTGTTCGGCGCCGATATGCCCAAAATCGTCAATGAAAGTCTGGGGCACCTGCGAAACCATCTGGCCCGAAAGCTCAATCTCATCCAGGACGATACCTTCGGTTTTACCTGGGTGACCCATTTTCCGATGCTGGAATACGACGAAACCGAAAAGCGCTACCAGGCCCTGCACCATCCGTTTACCGCGCCCTTTGAGGAGGATTACGACAAGCTGGAGAGCGAGCCCCTGAGGGTCAAATCCCGGGCCTACGATCTGGTGCTCAACGGGTTCGAACTCGGCGGCGGATCCATCCGTGTCCACCGCACCGATGTGCAGCGAAAGATCTTTTCGGCCCTCGGGATGGCGCCGGAAGAATACGAAGACAAGTTCGGCTTTCTTCTCTCCGCCCTCGATTCCGGGGCCCCGCCCCACGGCGGCATCGCCTTCGGCTTCGACCG
Source organism: Desulfobacteraceae bacterium (assembly GCA_011390315.1). Lineage (GTDB taxonomy): Bacteria > Desulfobacterota > Desulfobacteria > Desulfobacterales > Desulfococcaceae > JAABSQ01. The sequence continues at coordinate 5,441 of JAABSQ010000636.1, read as the reverse complement.
GCTGGTGATGCTCCTTTGCGGGGAAACCTCGATTCGGGACGTGATCCCCTTCCCCAAAACCCAACGGGCGGCCTGCCTGATGACCAATGCCCCCTCCGAAGCCGGCAAGGCCCAGCTCGATGAATTGGGCATCAAGCTTCGAAAGACCAAGATCGACAACTAAATATGACATCCACAAAGACGACCCGAAATCCATCCTCCCTCGAACTCATTCGTCGACTCTCGTCCGCCCGGGGCGCCCCCGGCTTCGAAGATGAGGTGCTGGACGCGGCCCGACAATTCATAGATCCTCAGACCGTCCGTACGGAATCGGACAGCCTGCGGAATTTTTACCTCTATCGGAACCAGAACAGCGGCGACCGTCCGGTGGTCATGCTGGACGGCCATTCCGACGAGGTCGGCTTCATGATCCAGTCGGTCACCCGGGAAGGGATGCTCAAGATCATGCCCTTGGGCGGTTGGGCGCCCCAGACGGTGCTGGCGCAAAAGGTGGCGGTCCGGTCCGTATCCGGCAAATGGATTCCCGGTCTGGTGGCCGCCAAACCGCCCCATTTCATGAAGGAATCCGAAAAATCATCGGCGGTGAACATCGAGGATATGGTCATCGATGTCGGCGCCGTTTCCGCGGAAGAGATCACGGACATTTTCGGGATCGAACCGGGTGCGCCGGTGGTGCCCCATGCCGATTTCGAATTCAATTCCGAGACCGGGGTGATGCTGGGCAAAGCCTTCGACAACCGGCTGGGATGCGCTGCGGTACTGGAAACCTTGTCCCGGCTGGTGAATGCCGACCTGGCGGTAGACGTGGTCGGCGTCTTCTCCAGCCAGGAGGAGGCCGGTCTTCGAGGGGCTCAGGTGGCAGCACGGAAGGTGCGGCCCCAGGCCGCCATCGTCTTCGAAGGCGCCCCGGCCGACGATTTTCACGGGAATGCCGAGGCCCGCCAGGGGGTGCTGAAAAAGGGGCCGCAGATTCGGCACGCCGACCGGAGCATGATCGCCAATCCCCGATTTACCCGCTTCGCCCGAGAGACGGCGCAGATGAACGAGCTTCCCTTCCAGGATGCGGTCCGGGCCTCCGGAGGCACCGACGGCGGCTCGATTCATCTCTCCGGCGCCGGCATTCCGACCATCGTCATCAGCGTGCCGGTCCGGTATATCCATTCCCCCTACGGATTTGCCGCACTGGCCGATTTCGAACACGCGGTGGACTGGTGCGAAGCCATATTGAAACGGATCAAACCGGAAGATATCACCTCGTTTTGAGGGGGGCGAACCGGTTTCTGAAAAATGCCGATCCATAAAAATTTCTGCTTGACTTTCGAACCGCTTTCGACTAAATAAACAAACTTCTTGAGTTGATCCCCAGTAGCTCAGTCGGTAGAGCAGGTGGCTGTTAACCACCGTGTCCGTGGTTCGAGTCCGCGCTGGGGAGCCAAAAAATCAAAGCCCGATCGGCATAGCCGGTCGGGCTTTTTGCTTTTTGCGTTTTGTGTATTTTATTACATGGATTAATTTAATATCAATTGCTGCTTGCAGACGGTCCTAAAAGCGGTTAAATCTGAATCCTCCTATTCCAAGTCAGATGTGGAAGCAATGATATTAGCGAGTAAACCCGTTTCCAAACCGGTATGATAAAAATATCAGAACCTTGAAAGTCGTCGACCTCCGAAAACTTGTCGATCGTGGTGAAGACAGCCGCCTCCAGTACAAGTCTGATGTGCGCAATGTGGATGCGCTTGCTGCGGAGATGGCGGCGTTTGCCAATTGCGAGGGCGGTCAAATCCTGATCGGTGTCGGGGATAATGGCGAGTTGGTCGGAATTTCCCGGTCCGAGGTCGGCCGGATCAACCAGTTGATCAGTAATGCGGCCAGCCAGCATGTGCGCAGCCCCCTTTCCCCTCAAACTGAAAACATCTCGGTGGGAAAAGGGAAAATCGTCATCGTGGTCACTGTTCCCAAAGGGATGGATAAACCCTATTTTGACAAAAATGGGGTCATTTGGCTGAAGGTGGGCGCGGACAAACGTCGGGTGAATTCCAAGGAAGAACTGCGCAGGTTTTTTCAGATCTCCAACCAGTTCCATGCCGATGAATTGCCTACCAAGGCCGGGGTGGAGGTTTTGGACAAGCTCCGGTTTCGAGACTTTCTGCGCGACGTCTACAAGCGTAATTTCCCGGAAGAACCTTCAGAACTGTTACGGCTGTTACAGAATATGAATCTTGCAACCGATGGCGGCATGCTGAATTTGGCCGGGGTACTGATGTTCGCCGAACGGCCGGAATGGATCAAGCCTCAGTTCGTGGTCAAAGCCATCCGTTATCCCGGCAACGAAATTCACGTCACCGACTATGTGGATACCGAAGACTTTGCTGGCCCTCTGCAAAAGATTTTCGACGATGCCATCGCATTTGTCATGCGAAACCTCCATAAGATCCAGGCTGGCCGAGGTGTGAATGCCCCCGGCATGCCCGAAATTCCGGAAAGTGTTTTTGAGGAACTTTTGGTGAACGCTTTGGTTCATCGCGACTACCTTGTGAGTGCATCGATCCGTTTGTTCGTCTTCGACAACCGCATCGAGATCGTCAGTCCCGGCCACCTGCCGAACAATCTGACAGTGGAAAAGATCCTGGCCGGCAATTCGAACATCCGCAACCCGATCCTGGTTTCGTATGTCGCCAAAGGCCTGCTGCCTTACCACGGATTGGGCTCCGGCATCAAACGCGCTCTGGGTGCCTGGTCGCAAATTGAGTTCCTTGATGACCGTGATGGTTGTCTGTTTACTGCGAAGGTTTACCGGAAACCGGTCGAGACGTTGGCACTGACCTCAGGACCACTGAAAACGTCGGGGAAAACGTCGGGGAAAACGTCGGGGAAAATTCTGGATATCTTGAAGCAGGACGCACATCTGACCATACCGGAACTGGCGCATTTGATCGGCGTGACTGAACGTTCCATCGAAAGAAATCTGCGTAAATTGCAGGATCAGGGACTGCTTCGACGCATCGGTCCGGCTAAAGGTGGTCTATGGAAAGTGATCGAATGAATTTAATTTGGAAGTGCTCGGGCAGATGGATTGTTTGAAGATGATGACGAATGAAGCCTGAAAACGGCTTTTCAGAAAGAATTAAAAAAAGTTCATGGCCGGTCACCTTTGGCGCAAGGCGCTGATTCAACGACTGGTAAAAGCCGGTATATGGGAGGGCCAATAAAAGATGAGTACGCGAAGCCATAAAGAGGGTAAAGAACTCGAAACTTTGGACAGACTTGTTGAGGAAATCACCGTCGACGCATCCGGCGATGATGAACAGCTATGGGCCTTTCGGCAGGCGTTCGAGGATAACGTTGCCCTGCCGGCTGACGGTTTCGTCATCGGAGAACCGGTTTCGGTGATCTCGGTGGACTACGACGGCAATGAACGGCGTGGTCTGACGGCCCATTGTCGCCGGGAGGACGGGTCGGAATATGGGATTGCGGTCTCCGATGTCGTGTTTCCGCATGCATCGGCAGGAGTACGCTATATTGCCGCTTACCGCAGGTGGCTCAACCTCGATCCTTACCCTGTCGAAACCAGGAAATCTTCCCGAAGCGGGCGGCGGCACAAGGTAGCAGACGATGACATCGACCTGAGTAAACCCGTTGAATTGGTTGTCCTATCCATCATGGAGCGGGCCGCCCGGTGCCGTTTGCTGGGAAGCGACCGTATCATTACCCTGCGCGCAAACCTTCTTTGGGAAGTGGCGCCTGGCGCAATCGTCACGGTGGCACCCCGAAAGCAGTGGCGTTATGGCGGTCATCCATATCTCTCCGGCGAGATTCAATCGACTCGGATTGACGTGAAGGCCCTCGATCTGGCGCCCCTGGGGCTTGCAGAGATGGATATGTGGGACCCCAAGGAAGCGGACTGGGGAGAAGACGACGAATTCATCGAGGAATGGGCCGGGCCGATTATCGCTCACGGCCCCCGCCCCATGTTCGAGATGGAACAGGTGCTGCCCGGCGAGGACCCTGATGAGCCTTTCATTGACCCCATCACCCGATCGAACGACCTCAAAAATGCCGGCGAGCGGGCAGAGGCGATGAAGATTTTAATGCAGCTATGCCGGGAGGACCTGCGCTGCCTCGATGCCCATTCGCATCTGGGCAATTTTGTCTTTGACCACCATCCCCAGGATGCCATCCGGCATTACGAAGTCGGTTTGCGCATCGGTGAGCTGTCTTTGGGTGATGGCTTTATCGGCGTGCTGCCGTGGGGCCTGGTCGACAACCGTCCGTTTCTACGTTGTATGCACGGCTATGGATTGTGTCTCTGGCGTCTCGGACGCTTTGACGCGGCGGAGAGCATCTTTCAAAAGATGTTCTGGTTGAACCCGTCCGACAACCAGGGCGTGCGGTTTCTCATCGGTCAGGTGAAGGCAAAGACAGCCTGGAAGGATTGATAACTCGAGTGACAACCAAAGGAATGCCATGAGCCCCGCGAAGCGAAAACAGATCGATCCGCTGGAAAAGGCCATCGAAGCGGCACTGTCTCCCGGCCGTTTCATTTCCTATAATGCCGCCTGGTCGTTCGTGGAGGATGTTCAGGGGGTTGCCGATGACATCGGTGAAATCATCCGGAAAGAGCCGGCACGGGCAGTGCGACTATACGAGATCTTCATCGCCGCCTGCCATGAAAAAGCCGATGAGATCGACGACTCGAGCGGTAATTTCGGCATGCTGGTTGAGGAACTGTTTCAAGGTTGGATCAAAGCACGTCAGAGTGCAGATTTTGATCCGGATGAGACCGCAATATCGTTGATATCCTGGATGGAAGACGACCCCTACGGATTCTGTCACGACCTTGAGCGTGGGGTTGTGAAAGTGCTCGACAAGAAGGGGTTGGCTGCATTCATCCAGCAGATTCGCGCCAAGTTCGAATCCGCTCCGACCCGGGATGACCAGGAAAAACGTTTTTCCGGCTACGAACGCCGACGGTGGGGCGGAACACTGAAGACTTTGCTGGCGGCCCAGCGTAATGTGGACGCTTACATTGCGCTCTGCGATCAGACCGGGCTTGATGCCAAGGACTGCATTGCCATCGCGAAAATATACAAAAGCCGGAGACGTCTTGAAGATGCGCTTTCCTGGGTCGAAAGGGGCTTGAAGATCGCGCGGGCGGACAGCCGAACCTCTTATCAGGAATATGAATTGAGCGAGCTGAAAAGGGTACTGCTGGCCAGGATCGGGCGGACGGAAGATGCCCTTCAATCCGCCTGGTTCGAGTTTGAGGCACACCCCTCCGCGTTCACATACAAGGAATTGATGCGCTATGTGCCGGAAAAGGAGAAAACGAATTGGCGCCAAAAGGCCATGGCGGCATCGGAAAAAAGCGATTTGTCCTCTCTGATCGAACTCTGGCTTGACAATAAGGAATATGGCCGCCTTGTATCCCGCCGCCTGCTCCA
>JAABSQ010000635.1 GCA_011390315.1 Desulfobacteraceae bacterium | reverse complement strand
AAAAAAGCACGATGCAACTGGACGGCCCTTCTCTGTCGGTCTCGGGCAGCATCATACCCTTCGGCGAGTTTCCGACCGTTCTGCTTGACGCTCAGGTTGAAGAGGTGTCCCTGGCGGATGTGGAAAAATACTGGCCTCTGCCCCTGAAACCCGAGGTCCGAAAGTGGATCGGCGCCCATTTTCTGGCCGGAAAGGTAGACCAGGCCACGGCCCGATTCCGGTTTCGCCCGGCGGATTTCGAAGCCCGGCCGCTCCCCGAACAGACCCTCGACATTACCGTCCCTTTTCAGGAAGTGACGCTCAACTATCATGACCCCATGGCCGAAATCCGCAAGATATCCGGCACCGCCCGGTTCAGCGGCCACGGCGTCGGCATCGAGGTCCGACGGGGCCGAACCTACAAAACGGATATCCAAAAGGGTCGGGTGGACATTCAATGGATTCCGGGCCGGCCGGAGATCGATATTCAGGCCACCGCCGCAGGCCCGGCCGACGGACTGAGGAGGGCGGTGGGGGACCTGATCCAGGCGGAAACCCTCCCCATCCGGATAGCGGAGGGGTCCGCCCGAACCGAGCTTCGCTTTCGTTTTCCGCTAAAGGATTTCACCCCCGAGGAGTTCGTGTATGAAGCCGAATCCAAAATATCCGGATTGCTGGCTTCGAACGTATTCGGCTTTACATGGTCCCAGAACGACCTGTCGGTCGTGGTTCAGCCCGATCTGCTCAGGGTATCCGGCGCCGGCGGGGGGGTGAGTCGTCCGGACACCCTGCACCGACCGTTGAAGATTCCCGAATTCAGGATGAAGGGCCTGATCCTGGAAGGGCCTCCCGGGATCGAGGTGGCCGCCTTCTCCGCCGATCTGGAAGGACCCATGATCCATGCCTCGGGGCATGTGCTCATGCACACCGATTATCCCGAGATCGACCTGAATGTTCAGGTGGATCGACTGACCCTTCCGGAGGCGGTCGCCTACTGGCCTCTGGGCCTTGCGGAGGATGCCAGGGACTGGATCAAATCCAGGTTTTCGGCGGGTGAGATCGTGGATGCCCGGGTTCGGCTCAACCTCGAACCGCGCCACTTCACCCTGGATCAACTGCCCCCCAACGCCGTGGAAGCGGAGATCCCCTTTACAGGGGTGTCTCTCGATTATTTTCCGACCCTGCCGGCGCTGAACAACGCCAAAGGCGCCGCCACCCTGACGGCGGACGCCATCCGCATTCAGATGGATCAGGGAGAGGTCGGTCGATCCCGGCTGGCGAGCGGGCAGGTGAGCATCCTCGGGTGGAACACTGAAAGCCCGAGGTTGAAAATTCAATCCATTCTTCAGGGGCCGGCCAATGATCTTATCGAAACGATTGCCGGGTTGACGAAGCAGACAGACCCGAATCTTCCCCGGTTCGATTCCGCCTCCGCCGAGACCCGGCTGGAGATCGAACTCCCTCTCGGGGATAAGATCTCGCCCGGGGACCTGAAGATTTCCGCAGCCGCCGACATCGACGCCATTCGCATGGCGGACTTTTACGGCTTTCAAATCGATGACGGCTATCTTCGGGCAAACCTGAAAGCCGGAAAAGTCACCTTCACCGGCGGGGTTCGAACCGACTCCACCCCCTTCGATATCGAGGGGCATGTCACCCTCCCCGAGACGGCAGAATCGAACGGAGATACCGAAACAGGACAGGCCGGCGAAGGAGTGATTCAACTCAAGGCCACCCTTCACGCTCAGGACCTGTCTCGACTCGGAGCTCCCTCCCCGCCCTTTCTGGAAGGCAGCGCGGAGACCATGATCCGTATCCGCCTCGACCCTTCATCCAATGACATCACCCTGACCGCCGATCTTCAACACGCCCGAATCGACCTGTCCCCCCTGGGATGGCGCAAACCCCCGGGCCATAAAGCCACCCTGGAAATTCATGCCCATCCGGAAGGAAAAAACAGGCTTCGCTTTTCCATGATCCACTTTTTCGGGGACGGAGCCCGGATTTCCGGCTTCGGCGATATTCAGACCGGAGCCCGGACCCGGGCGAAGTTCCATTTCGATCAGATCGACCTGGGCCGAAACCGCTTCAAACTGATCTATGCACATGCCGACGGAAATTCCGATCTGTCCATCCGCGGGAATACCCTGGATGTCGCTCCCCTGATTACCCGATTGACCACCGAAGAAAAGGAGGAAACCCGAACGGAAAAGGCGAGTGCGTTTTCATTCCCGGACACGGACGAGGAAAATGGATTCACCGGCGCCATTCAGGCCGATCTCAAGGAAATGCTCCTGACCAACGACCGCATTTTGAACGGCGTGACGGCTCGAACCCGGTGGCGGCGGGGGCGGCTTCTCACGGCCAACCTGGAGGCCGCCTTTTCGGAAGGAGAGGAAATTCGCATCGGCTTTTCCCCGGAACAGACCGGACGGCTTCTGTCGATCCATTCGGGAAACGGCGGCAAATTATTGAACGGTCTGAATCTCTCCGAGAACCTGATCGGCGGCGAACTGGACATATCCGCCCGTTTCGCCGGCCCCATCCCCACCGACCGGCCCGCCCGGGCCGAAGTCTCCCTGCATCGATTTACACTCGTAAACGCCCCCCATCTCATGCAGATTCTGTCCATGGCCTCATTTGTAGGTCTGGTGGGTCAGCTTCAGAGCGGCGGTATTCAATTCGATCTGCTTCGAGCCCTGTTGACCTATGAAGATTCCGTTCTGACCCTCCAAGAGGCCGGTATGGAGGGGATTTCCCTGGGCATTACGGCGGAAGGATCTTTCGATCTCACCCAAAAAACCCTCGATGTGAACGGCATGGTGATCCCCTTCAATGTCCTCAACCGAATCGTGGACAAGATTCCACTGGTGGGAAAATTCATTGTCGGCGAGGGGATCATCGCCACCCGGTACTCCCTCGAAGGCCCTTATCGCCGTCCGAAAGTCTCCATCAACCCTTTGTCGACCCTGCAGGTGGGATTCCTGCGGGATATCTTCAGCAAATTCAAGCTTCACCGTCTGGAGCCTCCCGCCGACCGGTCCGGACCTCCCCGGACCCGCGGCCGCTAAGGACCGGGCGCTTGACTTTGCCCATTATCCCGCTTAGCTTGACAGCATAACGGCGGTATCCTTATCGAATTCAAGCATCTTTATTTTAACCCATTCGGCAGCGCCCCCTGACTGTGCGGGCCTTGCAGACAGGACCGGATCATCATGAGTCGATTTTTGCTTCTGGACATCGGCGCCGGAACATTGGACATTCTTTATGCGGACACGGAAGCGGACCTGCAGTACAAAGCGGTGGTCAAATCCCCGGTCCGGTACCTGGCCGAACAGGCCGCGGCCCTTCCCGGCAATCTGGCGGTCACCGGGTGTGAAATGGGCGGCGGACAGGTATCCTCGGTTTTAAAGGAACGCACCCGGACGGCAGAGGTGGTCATGTCCCTGTCGGCGGCGTCCACGGTTCACCATAACCTGGACCGGGTGAAATCGGCCGGAATTCATATCGTGACGGACGCCGAGGCGGAGGTCCTGCAGCAGGACCCGAATTACAGCGCCCTTCATCTGGGGGATGTGGATGTCGAGCGTCTCCGGACCATCGTGGAAGGCTTCGGGGTCCCGTTCGAGTTCGATTATGCGGGCCTTTGCGCCCAGGACCACGGGGTGGCGCCGGCTTCCATGTCTCACCTGGACTACCGCCACAACCTGTTTCGGGCTGCCCTGGATGAGAATCCCCATCCCCATGAACTCCTCCATTCGGCCGGGGAGGTCCCCGCCGCCATGAACCGGCTTACCGCCATCGCCAAAAGCGCCAAAGCTTTGCCGGCCCGGGAGGTCTATGTCATGGACAGCGGCATGGCCGCCATTCTCGGGGCCTCCATGGACCCCCTGCGGCGGGGAAAGGAAAAGATTCTGGTCCTGGATGTGGCCACCTCCCATACGGTGGGGGCGGCCCTGATCCAAGATGAAATCGCCGGTTTTTTCGAGTACCATACCGTGGATATCACCCTGGAACGGCTGGAAGCATTGCTTCAGGCGTTGGCGGAAGGAAAGCTCGACCACCGGCAGGTGCTTTCCGAAGGCGGGCACGGGGCCTATATTCGACAGGCCATCGGGTATGCGGATGCGGAAATCATTCTGGCCACCGGTCCAAAACGAAAGCTGGTGGCCGACTCCCGGCTTCCCATCGTGTTCGGGGCCCCCGGAGGAGACAACATGATGACCGGGACCGTGGGGCTGCTGGAGGCGATTCGACGGCGCAACGGGCTGGACCCGATCCTCCATATCTGAGTATCCGCAAGTGAAAGGCGAATGGAAACCTCCTGTGCGGACGGAACATCTCGCCTTAATCGGCCAGGGCGTCCTTGATTCGGCCCATGGCTTTATCGACATTTTCATGGCTGTTGAAGGCGCTGATGCGGATGTAGCCTTTTCCGCACCGGCCGAATCCCGCCCCGGGTGTACAGACCACCCCCGCCTTATTGAGCAGAAGATCGAAAAACTCCCAGGAATCCCGTTTCCCGTCGATCCAGATATAGGGGGAGTTTTCACCGCCCACGCATTCGAATCCCAGTTCGGTCATGGCGCTGCGGATTTTGGCGGCGTTCTGAAGGTAATAGTCGACCAGGGCTCGGGTTTCGGTTCGCCCCGCCTCGGTGTAAACCGCTTCGGCGGCTTTCTGAACCGGATAGGAAACCCCGTTGAATTTGGTGGAATGGCGCCGGTTCCACAGCTTGTGCAGGGAATGAGGGTTTCCGTCGGCATCGTATCCGGTGCAGTTTTTGGGCGCCACCGTATAGGCGCACCGGGTGCCGGTGAAACCGGCGGTTTTGGAGAGGCTTCGAAATTCGATGGCCACCTCCCGGGCCCCCTCGATCTCGAAAATGGAGTGGGGAATTTTTTCATCCCGAATGAAATACTCGTATGCTGCATCGAACAGGATCACGGCCCGGTTGTCGCGGGCGTAATCCACCCAGGTCTTGAGCTGATCCTTGGTGATGGTAGCGCCGGTGGGGTTGTTGGGATAGCATAGATAGATGAGATCCACCGGTGTCGAGGGAAGATCCGGAATGAAACCGTTGTCCCGGGTCGACTCGAGATAGACCAGCCCTTCATACCGGCCGTCCTGGAACTTCCCGGTGCGGCCCGCCATGACGTTGGTGTCCACATAGACCGGATAGACCGGGTCCGGCACCGCCACCACCGCGTCCCGAGAAAAGATCTCCTGGATATTGCCGTTGTCGCACTTGGCCCCGTCGCTGATAAAGACTTCATCGGCGGAAATATCGGCCCCCCGGGCCTGAAAATCCTGCTGAGCGACCTTTTCCCGCAAAAAGGCGTAGCCCTGCTCCGGTCCGTAGCCCTTGAAGGATTTGTCTTCGGCCATCTCGTCCACCCCCTGGTGAAAGGCCTCGACACAGGCCCGGGGAAGCGCCCGGGTGACATCCCCGATCCCGAGCTTGATCACCTCCCGGTCCGGATGGGCTTCCTGAAACGCGGCCACCCGCCGGGCGATATCGGCAAACAGATACGACGCCTGAAGTTTCAGATAATGTTCATTGATTTTGATCATGATCCAATCCTTTGAAAGTGGTATGTATTTTTGAATTGGGGGACTATAAGGAAAGCGGGGCGTGGTGTCAATACTTCCGCACTGAAGATCCCAGCCCAATCAGATTGCCGGGTATCGGCGACACTTCAGCGCTAAAAATTTCATCAAGCTACTTTTCGAGAAATCAAGTAGACTTTTTCGTCCTGAATACATTCGGCTGCAAATGAGAAAACAGCGGACAGCGCTTCATCCGTTAAGGCCGGATAATTTAGACTGTTCAAGGTCGTGTTTAATTTTCAGACGTAGGGGCCGCAGGATCATACAAAGGCAGGGGCCGCAAGGATGCGGCAAAGAAGAAAACAGTGCCGTTTAACTGGAGAAGTTCCTCCCAGAGCCGATTCCATTCCTGGTTTGGAGAGGTGGACTTATCGAAGTACCAGGAAATCATGTAAAAAAGGATTCCGAGGGCGGTTAAAAAGCTGGTCGGAGAAAATAGAATGGAGAACCGAGTGCGCCACAATGTCTTCCATTTTCGAAAGACCAGCGCACCGAGGCAAAGCCACACCACCGCCGCGCCGAGGCGGATCACCAACTCGGCCTTTTCCCAGATCGCCGCCGATCCGAGCCGGTTGATATCCACCTCTCGAATCATTATCGAAAGAAACAGCATCCCGAGCACGGCATGAGAAATCCGAACCGTGTTGTTTTCCACGTAAGAAACGTGACGAATACTCAGACACACGGCCAGGGCGAGAAAGAAGACCTGACTGTTTTCCAACAGTCCGTTTTCTTCGGTAATCGAAAGCCCCTCGGCCCATAAAAGCCCTCCTCCGAGGTCGCACAGCATACAAATGGAAATCGGGATTAAACACCAAATTAGAAATGAGCGAGGCAATGAAAGAGATTCCATTCAGGTTCCCAGAGGCAAATTACATTCAGATGAGGATTCCATAAAATTGAAGGGGTCGGCATACGTATATGTAACCCGAACCCATCCAATAGACAAGAATTTTCAGGAAATCTTCTACTCCCCTGCTTGCCTTGATTCTAAAAACAACCCCAAAAATTGAACGCCGATATTTCCAAATGAACTCAGTTCAATAAAGTTCTTGACACCTTTGAAGGCTCTGGTATAATTTTATTTAAGTATTTCAATTATATCGAGATTTGAGGGGCATCACCGCCCGTTTCTGCAATTCCGAAGCGGTTGGGTTGCCTTCTTTTTCCCGGACGCTTTTTTCCACTGGAGATTCCTTCCCCGCCTTCCGCCTCTTTCGATTTCGGGGCATTCCCCCGGCGGATCAGGAATCTTCAGAAACGGTCACCCTGCCGGAAGGGGATTGAAACAAGATGCTTAAGTTCATTGTTCGACGGTTTTTCCTGCTGCTTCTGACCATGTTTCTGGTTTCCATCGCTGTGTTTCTTATCGTCGAGTCTTCTCCCGGCAATGTGGCCAAAAATGTTCTGGGCGCCTTTATCACCCCGGAACAGGAAGCCTCATTTCTGGCCCAGACCGGGCTCGACAAACCGGTTTATATTCGTTATCTCTACTGGCTGATCGGAAGCGACTGGCACGGCGAGATGAAGATGGATATGGAACTTCAGCGGATCACCACCGAGGATGATTACCTCGAATGGTGGGCGCTTCGGGAGGACGGCTCTCTGGTTCGATGGAAACTGGAGGGCGACGATCTTTTCGCCACCGTCAAATCCCCGGATGGAAAAGTCCGAACCGAACTCGACAACGACCGCTGGACCACCAACGACCAGGGGATTTCCACCTTCTGGGGGGTGGACCACCAGAACCATGTGGTCAAGTGGGAAAAGGGGACGGATGAAAAGGTCTGGACCTTTATCGCGGGATCCGGCTGGATGGAAACCTCCGGCGGTCCCACCCGCTATATTCCTTTGAAAAAAGGATTTATCCGCGGAGATCCGGGGGTATCCCTGCGAACCGGTCGACCGGTCTCAAAAAGCATTTTCATTCGGCTTCGAAATTCCCTGGTTCTGGCCGGCATCGCGTTTGTGATCGTGATGCCCCTGGCCCTGTTCCTGGGAATCATCGCCGGTCTCAAGGAGGGGTCCTTCAAGGACCGGTTTTTATCCATTTCCGGAATGATGTTTTCGGTGATTCCCGAATTCGCCACCGGTATCTTTCTGATCCTCATTTTTTCCTACTGGCTGAATCTCTTGCCCGGGGCCACCGTTTTCGGAGAACTGGCTCCTTGGCAGCGCCCGGACATGCTGATCCTGCCGGTTCTGACCCTCACCCTCATCGAACTCGGATACGTGCTTCGAATCACGCGGTCGAGCATGGCCGAGGTGATGCGTGCACCGTATATCCGCACCGCATTCCTGAAAGGCCTCCCCTACTGGCGGGTCGTTTTCAGGCACGCGGTTCGAAACGCCCTGATCGCCCCCATTACGGTAATCATGCTGCACGTCAACTGGCTGATGGGCGGCATCGTCATCGTCGAGGTGGTCTTCGGATATCCGGGCCTTGGTCAGTATCTTCTCAATTCGGCCCTCTACAAAGACATCAACGCCCTGGAGGCGGGCACCATGATCATGGTGCTGATCGCAGTAGGCACCCAGCTGATCGCTGATATCATCTATACCTTTTTGAATCCGCGCATTCGCTATTCCTGATACGGAGGATTTCATGACGTCTACCGAACAGACCGCCGATACCGCATCCCTGCCCCCCGAGCGAACCGGTTTTTTTAAAAATTTAAAAAACGGGCTGTCGGTTCTGCTCTCCTCCAAGACCGCCTCAGTCGGCCTGGTCATCGTGCTGTTCTGGGTCATCGTAGCGCTCTTTGCCCCGCTTCTGAGCCCCTACAGCCCCACGGAACAGGATTGGCGCGCCCCGAATCAGGGGCCTACCCTGAAGCATCCTCTTGGAACGGATGAACTCGGCCGGGATCTCTGGTCCCGGCTGATTTACGGGGCACGGGTGGTGCTGATCGTTCTTCCCATCTCGGATCAGGTCTGGTTTCCGATCGGAACCGCCATCTGGGGGGTTATCGCCTCCCTTCTTTTCGGGGCCAGTTTGGGACTCTTGAGCGGTTACAGGGGCGGATGGATGGACGAAATCATCATGCGGCTGCTCGACGCCATGATGTCCATTCCGATCATTCTGCTGTATCTCATCATCGTCACCGCCATGGGAGCCTCCGCTCTGAACGTCGTCATCGCCATCGCCATCGTGGGAACCCCCGGGGTGGCCCGCCTGGTCCGCAGCCTCACTCTCGACATCCGCACACGGGACTACATTCGGGCCGCTGAAACCCGCGGGGAGTCGACCCTCTACATCATGTTCGTGGAAATACTACCCAACGCCAAGGGACCCATCATCATCGACGCCATGCTTCGGGTCGGATATGCCATATTCGCCATGGGTACCCTCGGGTTTCTCGGTCTCGGCCTGCCGCCGCCCTCGCCGGACTGGGGCAGCATGGTGGCCAAGGGACGGGAATTCATCCTGTCCGGCAGCCCATGGGCCGCGCTCTGGCCCTCCATCGCCATCGCCTCGCTGGTGGTGGGCCTTAACCTGCTGGCCGACGGCCTGCGGGAAGAGACCATGCGGTATCAATAGTACCGGTAGAATACCCGGCTTTTTAAGTAAAACATGCAGCCCACAGGATTTGAACCGGGCCAAAAAAAACCGACCGGACGCACTCACAGAAAGGATTGAGAAGATTCCATGGATTCACCTCCCCCGATAGACACAGACACCGTACTTTCGGTCAACAACCTTTCCATATGCTATAAAACCCGAAAAGCCCTGGTCAAAGCGGTGCGGGATGTCTCGTTCACTATCAAACGCGGCGAAACCCTGGGTATCGTGGGGGAATCGGGTTGCGGCAAGTCCACCGTCTCCTTCGGCATCGTCGATTTTCTGGGCGCCAACGGTCTGATCACCGGCGGCAGCGTCCTGTTTGAAGGCCAGGAACTGGTAGGCCGATCCCAGAAAGAGCTCAACCGCCTGCGGGGAGACCGGATCGCCATGGTCTACCAGGACCCCATGGCCGCCCTCAACCCTACCGTGCGGATGGGCGAACAGCTCACGGAAGTGCTCACCTCGCACCGAGACATTTCCCTGCCCGAAGCCAAGAAGCAGTGCGTGGCCATGCTCAAACGGGTCCACATGCCCGATGCCGAACAGGTCATGGACCGCTACACCCATCAACTTTCGGGCGGCCAGCAGCAGCGGGTGGTCATCGCCATGGCCATGCTCAACAACCCCTCCCTGCTGATCATGGATGAGCCCACCACCGCCCTGGATGTAACGGTGGAGGCGGCGGTGCTCGATCTGGTGGAAGACCTGAAGCGGGACTTCAACACCGGCATTCTTTTTATCTCCCATAATCTCGGCGTCGTCGCCCGGGTGAGCGATAAGGTCTGTGTCATGTATGCCGGGCAGGTGGTTGAAATGGGCCGGGTGACCGAGCTCTTTAAAAAGCCGTGCCACCCCTACACCAAGGGGCTGATGCGGTGCGTCCCCAAGCTGGGCACCGACAAGGCCGGCTCCAAGCTGCACCCCATTCCCGGACGGGTGCCCCACCCCCTGAAACGGCCCGAGGACGAATGCATTTTCGTCCCGCGATGCAATTATTCCACGGACAAATGCGTCCAATCCTGGCCCGGGCTGTACGAAGTCTTGCCCGACCATGTGTCCCGCTGTTTTTATGCCGAAAAAGTCCTCAAGGAATCCCTCAAAGAGAAGACCGGAAACGACAAGAAAGCGGTATCCGCGGATGCCGAAGAACAGCCCGACGAAACCCTGCTGGATGTCGACAACCTGAAGGTCTATTATGAGCAACAATCCAAATCCATCCGCAGCCTCTTCGGGCTGGATGAACCCCAATACGTCAAAGCGGTGGATGATATCTCCATGGAGGTGGCCAAAGGCAAAACCCTCGGCATCGTCGGGGAGTCGGGATGCGGCAAATCGACCCTGGTCAAGGGGATTATCGGGCTGGAGGAGATCACCGACGGCGATATCGATTTTCTGGGGGTGGATATAGCCCTGCCGGTGGATGAACGGCAGATCGAGACCATACAAGACATTCAAATGGTATTCCAGAACCCGGACGCCACCCTCAACCCGGCCTATACCGTGGGCCGACAGATCGCCCGGCCCATTCGGCGGTTCGGCACGGTGCCGAAAAATCAGGCCAAGGCCGAGGTCATTCGACTGCTTCAGGCGGTGCGGCTGGGCGCCTCATACTATGACCGGTATCCCCGGCAGCTTTCCGGGGGTGAAAAGCAGCGGGTGGGGATCGCCCGGGCCCTGGCCAGCCGGCCCGACATGGTCATCTGCGACGAACCGGTCTCGGCACTGGATGTGTCGGTACAGGCCGCGGTGTTGAACCTCCTGCTGGAGATTCAGAAGATGCTCGGCACCACCCTCATCTTCATCGCCCATGATCTCAGCGTGGTCCGGTTCTTCTCAGATGATGTTGCCGTCATGTACCTGGGGCAGATCATGGAGATGGGCCCCGCCGAAACCATTTATGCCCCGCCCTATCATCCTTATACCGAGGCGCTCCTTTCCGCCGTCCCCATTCCGGACCCGGAAGCCGAGCAGAAAAACATCCGCCTCAGCGGCAACGTTCCCAGCGCCCTGAACCCGCCCTCGGGATGCCGGTTCCATACCCGCTGCCCCCGACGGTCCATGCTTCCCGACAACGGCATGATCTGCGAAACCGAAGTGCCGCCGTGGAGACCGGTGAGCAAAGGCCATCACATCCTCTGCCATATTCCGCTGGATGAGCTTCGAAAGATCGATTCGGTGGTGAGTGCGGCGTAGGAGCAAAAAAAATAATTGGAAACCGCTCCTTCACTGGATGATTAGAAATCGTACCAAGCATATACCTTGACTTTTTGCCGAACGTAAGATCGATCTCCGCCGTATATCAGGGCTGCCGGTCCATTTTCATTTCCGCTCAGCTTTCGCCAAAAATTCAGTCCTTTGAAAAAATCGCCGGCTACCGTTTTGCCGGATTTGATTTCCACAGGTACGAGTCGCACCCCCTCGTCTATGACCAGGTCTACTTCATGACCGGCGGAATCGCGCCAAAAATATAGATCGGGATCTCTGCCTTGATGAAATGCTCGTTTAAACAGTTCGGAAACCACGAAACTTTCAAAAATCGCCCCGCGTGAAGCATGAACAGCGAGATCTTCCGCCTTCCGAATTCGAAGCAGGTAACACAACAACCCCGTATCCAAAAAATACAGCTTCGGAGATTTGACCAACCGCTTACTGAAATTTTCAAAGTGCGGCTGAAGGCGCATGATGATGAAAGAAGCCTCCAGCACCGAGAGCCATCGCCTGGCCGTACTATGGGAAACCCCGCAGTCAGCGGCGAGACCGCTCAAATTCAAAAGCTGCCCCGTCCGTCCGGCACAAAGCCCCATAAAACGCTGAAATGCCTCCAGGTCCCCGACATTCGTGATCTCCCGAACATCCCGCTCCAGGTAGGTCCGGGCATAATTACGGAGCCAGTCCGAGGGCGATAAATCCCGGTCGTGAATCCTGGGATAAAAACCGGTAAATAAAGAGCGGTTGAGGTCCAGAGAAGATGAATCCCTATCGGGGGCGAATTCACGACCGATATCTTCCAGAGACAGATCTTCCCATTCCCTCAATTCACTTAAAGAAAAAGGCAGAAGGTGAAGCACTGCGCATCGTCCTGCAAGCGTTTGGCTGATGGTTCTCGCCAGTAGAAAATTTTGAGAACCGGAGAGGATGAACTGGCCGGGCTGGTTTCTTTCATCAACCAGTGGTTGAAGGTAAGAAAAAAGATCCGGTACCCGCTGTACCTCATCAAAAATAGCCCGATTTCCGAACTGTTCAAGAAATGCTCTTGGATCATCGGCAGCAAATGACCGATATTCGGGATCTTCCAGAGAGACGTAATCATAGTCCTGAAAAGCAGATCGGATGAGAGTCGTCTTCCCCGATTGCCGAGGCCCGGTCAGGGTAACCACCGGATACTGCCTTGCGGCATTTTTGATTGTCGTTTCGAGTTTACGCGAAATCATGGCGATGTATGCAAATTGAACATTCAATATTCAATATTCATTTCACATGATAAAGATCCAATGTCAATTCTATTCTCAAGTACTCCACTCGGCCGCCACTGAAACCCGCTGCTAATTTTTCATGGTTCGGATGCGCAGATACCGCCTTGCTGCTGATTTCCGATCCCCAGCACCTCCCGGCAATATCGAACCGACCGGTAAATAGCCTCCTTCTCCAGGCGCAGGGCGGTTTCCATGTCGTCCAGGGGGATTTCCATTTCGGTTTCGATGTTGATGCGGTTCATTGGGGAGTGGCATTTGAAGATCTCATAGGCCCGCTTCATGTCGATATCTCCTTCCCCCACGGCCGCGCCGGTGAGTTGGAAGCCGTACCGCTGAAAGATGATCCGGTCGTCCCGGAAGTGGTTGGTGAAGGCGCGGGGGGCGAGATTTTGGATGGCGGTCATGGGGTCTTCGGTGACGTGAAGTCCGTTGACGGTGTCGACGCAGGCCCCGACATGCGGATGGTTCACCTGGTCCAGAAGCCAGAGAATCTCCTCGGAAAAGCTGTCGCAGTGGTTTTCCACGGCGATTCGAATGCCGGCGGCTTCGGCATCGGGGGCCGAGTTTTTCAGGATCTGAATCGTTTTTTCCATGTCTTTGACGACCGACGGGTGGAACCGACTGGCGGAAACCGGCCGGGGCCGCCGAAGGTCCATGCTCATTTTGACGACATCCGCACCCAAATGATCTGCGATCTCCAGAGCCGCCGGCAGGTCATTCTGGACGCCGATGCCGAACCCACCCAGATCCAGGGAAAAATTGTATTCCAGGTAAAGCCTCTTTTCGGCGGCCGTCGCTCTCACCTCCTTCAAGTATGAGGAATCGAGATGCTCCAGCACCCCGTCATCCAGATGTAGCCCCTCCAGGCCCATTTCGACGATCAGATCGATTAACTCAAACGTGGACAATTGTCGCGGCCAGGGCAGCGTGAAATCGGCCCAGGCCTGGCCGATGCCGTGCAGATAAAGGCTATAGGTGTGCAATCCGAGCCGCATAGGTGTGTTCCCTTTCCGATGGAAATCGGTTATTTTTTTTGATCCTGTTGTTTCAATTCATCGAAAAGGCTGACCGCCCAGCGATACACGGCACTGCTTGGATCTGCCTTTCCCTCGATGATGCGCCTGAGATTTCCCCGGGCCGCCGGCGCGTTTCCGAACCCTTCCCACAGGACCCGCGCTTTCACATACAAAGCCTCCGGAAAATCGGGCGCTTCCCGCAGGACGCCGTTGATGGCCTCTAGCGCCCCATCATACTCCCTTCTGCGTTTCAGATGCCGGGCCTTGTCCACCTCCCCTGCCAATCGTTCTTCGGGACTCCAGTTTGCGCGCCGCCCCGAGTAGAATGCGCCGGTCACCAGTTTACCCAACCAATTGGAAATCATCAGGATCAATGGCGTCAGCACCAGACTCATGAGAATAGACAAAAACAACCCCCGGTACCCGAAAAGAAAAAAGCCGAAGGTCCCGAGAAAGACCACCAGCCACACGTATACCTTCAGAAAAGCGGCGGCTTCGGCGGTATCCAGATCCCGGATCGGTTTTTTGGGGATTCTTTTTTCGGGCGCGGCCATGCGGATCACTTCCAGACCTGCATGCGGTCGGATTTCCACCGCAAACCTTGAATGGTCTGAAGCCGCGCCTTGACCAGTTCTTTTCTGCCCTCGACCGTGCGGGTATAGACCAGGTCGGCCCGGCACAAGTGCTTTCGCCACCGGTTCTGAAAAAACAGGGCGGAAGCCTTTTTGCGGGCGATCAACCGGGGAACGGCATAATAGTCTTCGATATGGTTCCCGACCCGCTTTCGATTCAGGCGAATCAGATAGCGGGGGTTTTCCACCGGCTCGATCACCTCCTGAAGGGCATCCAGAAAAAGCGACTTTTCAAAGGTGGAGCCCCCTTGCAGACGGCAGGCGATGCCGCCGTCGGGTTCTTTGTGAACACAGACCTGTGTGGAACCAGGGGATTGGCGAATATGGCCGAGGTGAATCAGGGTTTCCAGCACCGCCTGCCCCATACTTCCCACGCCGGCCGCGTCCGCCCCCAACCGGAACCAAGTGCCTGCGGCCCGAATGGCGGCGGGAAGCAGCCACAAGCAGAACCCGCCGAAGAGCACGGCGGCTGCACCCGAAAGAACCGGGTGTCCGA
>JAABSQ010000634.1 GCA_011390315.1 Desulfobacteraceae bacterium | reverse complement strand
CGGCCCGGGCCATGTTCTCCAGATGAATCAGGCTCAGGGGGGTTTCCCGAGTCAGCAGCACCAGGGGCCGGCGCTCCTTCAGGGTGACATCGGCGGCCCGAAGGATCAGGTCGTTCGACAGGCCCGCCGCAATGGCGCCGAGGGTTTTCATGGAGCAGGGTGCGATGATCATCCCGTCATGGCGGAAAGATCCGCTGGCCGGCGGCGCGAAAAGATCATCCGGATCATAGGCGATCAGCCGGGCCTCGGAATGAAATTTCACGCCCCGGTCTTTGAGAAAAGATTCTAAGGAACCGCCCGGGTAATCGGTCTCGTGCCGAAGCACCTGTTCCCCTGCCCGGGAAATCGACAGCAACACCTCGATGGGTCTTTCCAGGAGCGCCTTCAGCAGCCGAATGCCGTAAACGGCTCCGGAGGCGCCGCAGATGGCCGCCACTACTTTTTTTTGTGTCAAAACAACCGCCTTATAATTTCATCCCCGGCCACTCCGGTCAGGAGGGAGACGGAGATGATACTGTTTACGTGAAAAAACGCGATATGGATTCGGCTCAGATCATCGGGCCGAACCAGCCAGTGTTCAAACAGGAGCAGGAATCCGATGGCGCCCACGCACATCAGATACGGCCCCCGCATGTCAAAGATGAAAAAGAGCGCCAGAAACAGCCCGAATGAGAGGCCGTGAATCAGGCGCGAAATCCACAGGGCCCCGCCGACGCCGAACCGGACCGGAATGGAAAAAAGCCCTTCGGACCGGTCGAAGTCGATGTCCTGGCAGGCATAGAGGATGTCGAATCCGGCGATGTAGGTCATCAAAGCCAGGGACAGGGGCAGAATCTGCCAGGAGAATTGGCCGGTGACGGCGATCCAGGCCCCCGGCGGCGCCAGGGAAATGGCGAATCCCAGGTAGAGATGGGCCATCCAGGTGAACCGCTTGGTGTAGGAATAGAGCAGAAGTATTCCCAATACCGGAAACGAGAGATAGAAACAGAGATCGCCGAGCATGGCTGCCGCATGAATGAAGATTACCGAGGAGAGGACCACAAAGACCGCGGTGGCCGCGGTCGACAACTGACCCGAGGGGATTTCCCGGCCGGCGGTGCGGGGGTTTCCGGCATCGAACCGGGCATCGGTGATGCGGTTGAAACCCATGGCTGCGGATCGGGCCCCTACCATGGCGATCAGTATCCAGAAAATCGAGCGGGCCGTGACCGGATGCTGCCGCTGCGCCAGAATCACCGCCGCCAGGGCGAAGGGAAGGGCGAAGACGGTATGGCTGAACTTGATCATTCGGCCGTAGACCTGAACCCGGGCCAGGGCGGATCGACCCTTACCGAGGGTCTTTTCTAGGGGAGCGAATCCGGACACTATAAGCGGCTTTCGTGAATCTCTGCGTCCCGGGCTACGCGGCGGTTGTCCTTCACGCGGTCTGCGGCGGCGGTGAATTCCCGGCCATACAGTTGCCGCCATTTGGCTCTGGCCAGACCGGTGATGGTGCCGGTATTGCGGCGCGGGGTACACTCCAGGCGCATGACCCGGGTTCGATACCGAGGCGTCAAGATGACCGAAATACCGGTGAAAGAAGCCAGGGGCGATTTCAGCACCAGATTCAGCCGTTCCGGAAAGTCGAGGACGAATCGGTTCACCCCCGGCATGGGGACCTGGTGAATGGTGCGCCAGGTCACCGGCACATCCCCGGCCAGGGACCGGATCATCCGTTTGATCTCCCAGACCGAGAAGAATCGCGCATGACCGTAGTAAGGCCGGGGGCAGATACGGGGCCATTTCCCCTGAGTCCATTTTCCCAGTGCCCGAAGCAGGAGGTTTCGTCCGGAATAGCGATTCAGGATGCCGATGAAGACCCGGTCTTTGGCGACCCGAAAGGCCTCTTCTATGGCTTTGCGGGGATCATCCACAAACTCGAGGGTATTGATCAGGACGGCGCAGTTGAAGTCGTTGTCGTCGAAGGGGAGGTCTTCCGCAACCCCGGAATGGAAATCGGCGCGGCGGCCCACGTTTTCTTTGGCCAGGTTCAGCATCTGGTCCGAGGGATCGAGGCCGGTAATCATGAGATGGATCTGGAGAAGGGAGCGCAGGCTCTCACCGGCGCCGCAGCCGATATCCAGAAGGCTCTCTCCCCGCAACGGGTCGAGCATTTGCGCCATCAGCCGGTTTTCAAGATCGACCCGCCGCCGGTTGCGCGGTTTTTGGATCCACCGGACATAGGCCTCGGCGTCATTCTGGTCAAAAACATAGCCCATAATCTCTGTTCAGGACCTCACTGTGACGGCCAAAACAAAAGTGACCGTGTAGGGTTTTCCGTCTGCGGCTTCCGGAAGGCGCCACTTGCGTATGCGATCCGCCATGCATTGCTCCAGAGATGTGTCGGTGATGCCGAGAAGATTGATCGCAGTCGCCCGTCCGTTGGGGCCGATAAGGACCTTGAGCTTTCCTTCCCCGCCCGTGAAACCGGGGTCCCGGGCCAGGCTCCGATGCACGCAGGCCTCAAGCTCGGACAGGTGCTTCTCCACTATTTCGGCGAGTGCCCGGGGAGAGGGCGGCCCGTTCACCACCATCTTGTCGGAAAGGTGTTTGATCTCCACCCTCGGCAAAGCGGGCTCCTTTTTGGCCGGACGGGAAACCAACGGTGATGCCGATGAATCGGCTTCCGCCATGGGCGGTGCGAAGTTCATTTGCGGGGAGGCTCTCAGGGACCGGGCCATTCGGGGCGCCATGCCCCCGACCGCGGTCTCCGGAACCCCCTGGGGTAGCGGCAACGGCTGCTTTACCGTGGTCGGTTTGCCGTCCGCACGCACCCGGCTGTCGATCGCCACGAAAGAGGTAAAAGCCGTCAGCAGGTTGTATTCGAGGCCCAACCGAGTGATCTCCTCGGCCCGGGCGCCGCCCCCGGCCAGCTGGTTATAATCGGAAAGAAGTGCGATTCGGTGACGGGCCCAGAGGTAGCGAAGCCCGGCATGGGACGGTTCGGGCCGGTATCGATTCACCTGAAGCGTTTTGGAATGACGTTTCCCTCCTCCGGTGATTCCGGTCAGATGAATGGTTCCGGACGGCTTTCCCCGCCATTTGCCGAAGGCGGTCAGGGGTCTTTCCGCCAGAAGGTCCGGAATGGAGGGCGGCTCTACCGCGTAAGTGTCAAAGCCGTCGAAATCGAGGCCGATGCCGGTGAGCACCGGGGCCCCGATATACCGGCGGAATTTCTGGGCCGTTTGCGAAGCTTCGGCCGGTTTGGTGACCACAAAGGGCTCCCCCATGCCGACCCGGGCCATTCCCTCGATGAGGAATCGATTGACGCTGGAGCCGATCCCGAAAGCGAAAAGGTTGGCCTCTCCCAGGCGGTTTCGAATCAGATCGAAGGTTTCGGTCTCCACCCGCACGTATCCGTCCGTGACCACGACCATGGAGCGGGAAATGTCGGTATCAGTCGACAAGTCCAGGGCCCGTTGCAGCGCAGGAAGCAGTTCGGTGCCGCCGCCGCCCCGCTGCTGATCGATAAACCGGGTGGCTCGGTTCACATTTTCGGAGGTGGCCGGCAGAGAGGTTTCCGCCATCAGTTGAGAGGCCCCGGCAAAGAGCAGCACATTGAATCGGTCGGTGGGCCGAAGATGACCGATCAGGTCGGTCAACAGCGCTTTGGCGGTGTCCAGGGGAAATCCGCGCATGGAGCCCGACACATCCACGATAAAGATATACTCCCGGGACGGAATTCGATCCGATTCCACCCGTGCGGGCGGCTGCATCATCAGCAGAAAGAAATTTTCCTTCTCTCCCTCGTACAAGAGCAGGCCGGATTCGATGTCGCCGCCTGTCAACCGGTATTTGAGGATCACATCCCGATTTCCGCCGGCGCTTTCCTCGTCCGCTAAACGCACGGTGGCCTCGGCCGGTCCGTCGAACCGGATATCCGCCTCGTGAGAGGGGCAGGTTATTTTTTCGATATCCATGCCGGCGGAGATGGCGGCGGTGAAGTCGAAGGTGTAGGTCGGGGCCTCCCCTTCGCCAAGATAGGGGTTCTGCACCCAGTCCTCGGATGCGGGGGCGGTTTCTTCGGGCAGATTCGAATACCTCGGCCCTACCACCGTCGGGTAGACGAACTGGTAAGTGCCGTCCGTGGGGGTCAATAGTTCGGTGTACCGCAGTTCCACTTGGATGAGATCCCCCGGCAGGATGTTGGCGACATTCATCTGAAACACGTTCGGCCGCTGCTGTTCCAGCAGGGAGGCGCTCTTGCCGGCCTGTTTGGCCGCCTCATATTCCTTCCGGGCCTTTTCCCGCTCTCGAATCTCGGCGACAATGGTCCGCTCGCCGATGGTCATCTTCATGCCGTAGACCGCAGCCCGGGTGGAGGCCGGAAAGACGTAGATCGCTTCCAGGGGGCGCTCGCCTTCATTCTGATAGACCTGCGTCACCACCACATCGGCGATCACCCCCGCAATCTTGACCTCGGCGCCGGTGGATTTGAGCGGCAGCCGGTCCACATCGGGATCATCGCTTTCGACCATGAAATAAGGGGAAAGGGTCTTGTCCGCGTCGTCGGTTTCGGCCCCGGCGGAAATGCCGGTACAGAGGATCAGCATTCCGATCAGGACCCAACGGGCAACGGTATGGGCGGGAAAATTCATGGGACGCCTCCTTGTTGACTTCATCATAAGAAGCCCATTCTAATATAGGAAACCGATCACCGCAACTCTTTTTAAGTGGGGATGACCAAAGCCGTTCAATCGATTCATGGGCGGGTTTCAGCAGCGGGTTGATAAATCCGGAACGACCGCGTAAGATGATCGCCGGTATGTATGATGGATTATTTTTGGGCGAAAAGCAGGATAAGCCAACTCTTTTGAAGACACTGATTCTCACCGAAAAACCCTCCGTGGCCCGGGATTTTGCCAAGGCTTTGGGCGTGAAAACCCGGCACGACGGCTATATGGCGGACGGAGACACCGTCATCACCTGGGCCCTGGGCCATCTCCTGGAGTTGCTGGAGCCTCAGGACTATGATCCCAAGTGGAAGACCTGGCGCCTGAGCGCCCTGCCCATTCTGCCGGATCGGTTTCGATACAAACCGATCTCCAAAACCCGAAAACAGCTTCGCATCGTCAAAAAGCTCCTGAAATCTCCGCTCGAACGGGTGGTGATCGCCACCGACGCCGGCCGGGAAGGCGAGGTCATCGCCCGGACCATTCTTCTGGACGCCGGGGTTTCGGACGGAAACCGGCTTCAGCGCTTCTGGACCAGCCAGGCCCTGACGCCCGAGGTGGTCCGGAAAGGGATGGAGACATTGGCCCCGGCCGCCCGCTATGACCGATTGTGGCGGGCCGGCCAGGCCCGGCAGATCGCCGACTGGCTGGTGGGGATGAACGGCACCCGGGCCGCCACCAAGCAGATGGATGACCTTTACAGCGTGGGCCGGGTTCAGACCGCCCTTCTGGCGCTGATCGTGGACCGTCGGCGGGAACGGGAGCATTTTCGGCCCGAACCCTACTGGCTGCTTCGGGCCCTGTTTTCCAATGAAAAGGGAACCTGGCGGGGAACCTGGTTTCAGAAGGAGCGCACCCGTTTCGACACCGAGGCCGAGGCGACGGCGGTACGCGCCAAGGTTGAGGGGGCTGCCGGGACGGTGCAATCGGTCCAGAAGCAGAAAAAGCGCCAGCCGCCGCCGTTCCTCTATTCCCTGACCGACCTTCAACGGGAGGCCAATCAGAAGTACGGCCTCACCGCCAAGGCGACGATGGGAATCGCCCAGAAGCTCTATGAACAGAAAAAATGCCTCTCCTACCCCCGGACCGATTCCCGGGTGCTGGGAACCCAGACCGTGGACCTGGCCCGAAACCTGGTGGGGACGCTCTCCGGGATTTATCCGGACATCTTCGGCGGGGTGGTATCCGGACTGATTGCACCGGCCAACAAACGGGTCTTCAACGATGCCAGACTCACCGACCACCACGCCCTGATTCCCTTGGCGCCGCTGCCCGGTGCGGCCTCGGCCGATGAAAAAAAGATCTACGATCTGGTTCTGAAGCGGTTTGCCGCGGCGTTTCATCCCGATTGCGAATTCGAACAGACCGAGATCATCACCGAAGCCGAGAAGGAGACCTTTCGCACCAAGGGGAAACGCATCCTCAAACCCGGGTGGCGGGCGGTATACGGCACGGAATTCACCGGGGATTCGGATGCGCCCAAGAGCGGAGACGACGAGCCCGAATCCGAATCCCTGCCGCCCCTGGCCCAGGGAGATCCGGCTCGGGTGGACGAGGCCGAACTGGAAAAAAAGATGACCCAGCCGCCCCCGGATTACAATGACGCCCGGCTGCTCAAAGACATGACCAATCCCGGCCGGTATGTTCAGGAGGATGAACTCAAGAAAATCTACCGGGGAGACGTGGGGCTCGGCACCCAGGCCACCCGGGCCCAGATCATCGAAACCCTGCTGACCCGTAAATACATTGTTCGAAAGAAGAAATTCCTGATCGCCACCGACAAGGGATGCCGCCTCATCGAAACCCTTCGGGGCTTCAAGGAAGCGAGTGCGCTGGCATCCCCGGAGGAGACCGCCCGGTGGGAGATGAACCTGGAGCGGATCGCGCACGGCGACGGATCGGAAGAAATCTTTTTGGAAGAAATCAAACAGCTCGTGAGGAAAATCGTGGACGAATTCAAAAACGGCCCCCGGGCGGAGCCTCAAATAACGCCCTCTCAAAAAAGTGAAGCACCTAAAAATAAACAAGAACAGGATCTGGGCACGTGCCCGGCCTGCGGCGGCAAGATCATCGAAGGCAAGCGCGGCTTCGGCTGCGGCAACTGGCGGGAAACCGACGGCGGCTGCCGGTTCGTGATCTGGAAGACGGTCGCCGGCAAGACCCTGCCGCCCGAAATGATCAAGGAATTGACCGAAAAGCGGGAAATCGGTCCGCTGGACGGGTTCATGTCCAAAAAAGGAAAGCCCTTTTCAGCCAAACTCCGGGTGGTCCAGGAGGAGGACAGCACCTGGCGCACCGTTTTCGAATTCGGCGATCAGCCGACCGACGCCGAAGCCCTCGGCAAATGCCCGGCCTGCGGCGGCAATGTGGTCGAAGGGAACAAGGGATACGGCTGCCTCAACTGGAAACAGGAAGACGGCGGGTGTAAATTCGTCATCTGGAAAACCGTGGCCCGGAAGGAGATTACTCAACAGACCGCCAAAAAGCTGCTGGAACAAGGCGAAACCGAGGAGTTGTTCGGGTTCATCTCCCGCAAGGGAAGTTCGTTTTCAGCGAGGCTGAAGCTGGAAGACAAAGGGGACGGCGTGCCGAAGGTGGTGTTTGATTTTGATCGGCGGTCGTGAGGCCGGAAGCATGGTCCCACCGATCCGGGTCGGGGCGATAGGCCGTCACGAGAACGGCTGGTTCATCATATCCTTGGGGGATGCCCCATATCCCGATGAGGTCTTGAATGGCCTTGAGGAAATTTGACAAAGAAGGGCGCTTAGGAAGGGTCTCGATTGAAAAACCGTGGATTGCTCTTGATGAATGCGTGAATCCACCGTTCAAGAAATGATTCGTTTCTGGCGGTTTTGAGGTATCATTTATTTTGGATTCTTTTCTGATTTCAAAGGCAAAGGTGAATGTTTGACTTTTACCGGGAAGTGGCATAAGAAAATGAAAGAGCATTGAACTGCAATTCAACCATTGTAGTCGGGTTCATACGGTTGCGGGGCGAAGGTGAAACCCGCACGGATTGCAAACAGGAAATTTTATTCAAGCCCGGCTCATCAAACCGAAAGGAGGAGGCATGAAAAAGCGGTGTGTTTTTGGATGGCTTCTGGTGATTTTCCTTACGCTGGCTGTCGGAATGTCTGCGTTCGGCGCCGAGGAGGGGTTGGCCGACACGCAGGAGTTGGTCATCGCCTTTGACGCCGGAGACAGCAAGAGCCTCGACCCGCACCGGGCGGCCACTACGGTGGACCGGTCCACCGTAGACATGATCTTCAATGGCCTGGTGCGCTATTCTCCGGGGAACCAGGTGGATGTGGAGCCCGATATCGCCGAATCCTGGCGGGTTTCTGAAGACGGCAGGGTTTGGACCTTCAATTTGCGCAAAGGCGTCTATTTTCACCCTTTTCCCGGTAGTCCGGACGGGTATGAACTGACCGCCGACGACGTGGTTTATTCCCTCAAGCGGGCCGCCAATGCGGATCACTCCTCCTATGCCGGAGAGTACACCGGGCTTCAGTTTCAAGCGGTGAATCCTCAAACCGTCAAGGTTTTCATCGACCAGCCCATCTCCGAAACCCTCTTCCTGGCCAAGTTCGCCGCCTATGCCGGGGGATTCATCGTCTGCAAAAAGGCGATCGAAGCCAAGGGCGACGAGTGGTCCGCCATCAACCCGGTCGGCACCGGCCCCTTTCGGTTCGAACGATACGACCCCCGACAGATGACGGTGCTGGCCGCCAACGAGAAGTATTTCCGGGGGAAACCGGTATTGGAAAAGGTGACGGTCCGCTATATTCCGGGCGTCAGTTCCCGGGAACTGGGGCTTCGCACCGGCGAACTCCACATTATCGAGGGGCAGAACGAGGCCATGTGGGTGGAAAAGATGGCCACATTTCCCGAAGTGGCGATCGTGCCCTTCGGCCCCTGCGAGGTGCAGATGCTGCACCTCAATATGTCCCGGGAACCTTTCGACAACCTTCAGGTGAGAAAGGCGGTATCCTACGCCATCTCCCGGGCGATGGTGGCGGCCTTCATGGGCGAAAGCCTGGCGGTGCCCATCTACTCGCCGGCCATGGCGCCGCCGGCCCCGGGGGCCCTGACCGAGGAAGAGGCCAGGGCGGCCGGGGTGGTCTACGACAATGACGCGGCCAAGGCCAAGGAGTTGTTGAAAGAGGCCGGATTCCCCGACGGGCTCAAGACCGAGGTGATCATCAGCGAACTGGCCACCAGCTACCGAAAACCGATGGTGGGGATTCAGGCCCAGCTCAAGAAGGCGGGGATCGACATGGCCCTGAAGGTGGTGGACCATTCCTCCTTCCACAGCCTGATTCGGGATAATGCCAGCCCCATGGTCTATTACGCCTGCTGGCGGCCCAACACCGACGTCTTCCTGACCCGGTTCTACCACTCCGATTCCGAGGTGGTGAGCGGGAAAAAGCCGGACACCAACTTTTCTCACTACGGCGCAGTGGATGCGGACGGCGACCAGAAGATCGACAGCATCGATGATCTCATCGTCCAGGCCCGGCTGGAACTCGATTCCAAAAAGCAGAACGAACTCTGGAAACAGGCCCAGATTCAACTCCTGAAAGACGCGGCCGTGATCCCCATGATTCGGCTCAAATACGTCTTTCCCATGAAATCGTATGTCGATCTCGGCCATCCCCTGGAGTTCAGCTGGTCGACCTACTCGCCGCAGATTACCGAAAAGACCAAGATCCTGGCCCATTAGAAACGGATGCCGATAACCGCCCGGCTTCGCTCTTGCGGAGCCGGCGGTTTCGGCCCATGGCCGTCTTTTGGTGTGATTTTCGGCTTTCGGCTCCTGAAGCCGGTCCACAACCCTTGAAAGGTCTCTGATCCATGTTCAACTACATCGTCCGGCGAATCCTTCAGGCCATTCCGATTCTGCTGGTGGTGCTCACCCTGGTTTTTCTGGTGGTGCGGGTGCTGCCCGGCGATCCGGCGGTGGCGGCCCTGGGGGATTACGCCAGCAAGGATGCGGTCCTGGCCCTGCAGGAGAGGATGGGCCTCAACGACCCGCTGTGGCTGCAGTACGTGCGGTTTTTGGGGAACCTCCTCACCGGCGATATGGGGACCTCTCTGGTCACCGGGTATTCGGTGGGAAAACAGGTGGTTCAGGCCCTGCCGTATACCCTGACGCTGACCATTTCGGCCATCCTTTTCGGGTACATCTTCGGGGTCCCGCTGGGGATATCCGCGGCGGTGCACCGGAACAGCTTTATCGATTATTTCAATCGAATCTTCTCCCTGGTGGGCCTGTCGGTGCCGGCCTTTTACCTGGGGGTGCTGCTGATGTATTTTTTTTCCATTCGTCTGCGCCTGTTTCCGGTGGTGGGGGCCGGCGATCCCGGGGACCTGGGGTCCCTTTTGCATCATCTGTTTCTGCCGGCCCTTTCTCTGGGCCTGATCATGACCGCCTATGTCACCCGAATGACCCGCTCTTCCCTGCTGGAGATCCTGCGGGAGGATTACATCCGCACCGCCAAATCCAAGGGGCTCGCCGGCCGGGTGGTCCTTTACAAGCACGCCCTTCGCAACGCCCTGATTCCCATCGTCACCCTGGGCGGTCTCTATGCGGTGGTTCTCATCGGATCCTCGGTCATGGTCGAGATCGTCTTCTCCCGGCCGGGACTGGGAAAAATGATGGTGGGCGCCATTCAGCAGCGGGACTACACCACTCTGCAGTCGGTGATGGCGCTCTACACCGTCTTCGTGGTGGTCATCAACCTGCTCACAGACCTGATTTACGGGCTCATCGACCCCCGAATCAAGTATGACTGATTCGGGAGGACGGATTGGCCATGAGCGCTGATATGAACCTTCCGATCCCCGAGAGGATGCAATGCCGACCGACATGACCCGCCGCCAGAAGATGTGGGCCACCTTCAAACGCAACAAGACCGCCCTGGTGGGCGCGGTGGTGGCCGCGATCATCGTTTTCATCGCCGTTTTCGCCCCTTGGCTGGCCCCCTATGATCCGCTGGTACAGGACCCCTTCGTGCGGCTTCAGGGGACCACGGAGGCGCACTGGCTCGGCACCGACGATTTCGGCCGGGATGTCTTTTCCCGGATCATCTGGGGCAGTCGGGTGTCGCTGATCATCGGGCTGGCCTCGGTGGCTCTGGGGCTGGTGGCGGGCACCGGGTTCGGGATGATCGCCGGCTATTACCGGGGCAAGGTGGAGACCGGGATCATGCGGTCGGTGGACGTGCTGATGTGCTTTCCGGACCTGATCCTGGCCATTGCGGTGACCGCGGCCCTGGGGGCCAACCTTTTCAACCTGATCCTCACCATCGGGATCGTCATGATTCCGCGGTTCGCCCGTCTGGCCCACGGCCAAGTCCTTTCCATCACCGAAAGCGAGTACGTCCTGTCGGCCCGGGCGGTGGGGGCCGGAGTTCCGCGAATCATCCTCCGGCACATCTTTCCGAATATCTTCGGGGATCTCCTGGTGGCCGCCACCCTCTGGGTGGGGGTGGCGATTCGGCTGGAGGCGAACCTGGCCTTCATCGGTCTGGGGGTGAGCCCGCCCACCCCGACCTGGGGCAACATGATCCGGCAAGGAATCGACGTCATGATCAACGCTCCGTGGATTTCCATGTACTCGGGCCTGAGCATTCTGATCACCATTCTGGCCTTCAACATGCTGGGGGACGGTCTGCGCGATATCGCGGACCCGCGCCTTCGCGGGGCCTGAAGAAAGGAGGGGCTCGGGGTGAACGAAACAAGCGATTTTCTACTGGAGGTCAAGAACCTCAAAACCCATTTTTTTACCGACGAGGGGGTGGCCAAGGCGGTGGACGGGGTCGATTTCGTGATCCGGCGGGGGGAAACCCTGGGGGTGATCGGTGAGTCCGGGTGCGGCAAAAGCGTCACCGCCCTGTCGGTCATGCAGCTGATCGACAGCCCGCCGGGAAAGATCGTGTCCGGGGAGATTCTGTTCGAGGGGGAGGACCTTCTCAAGAAAACCCCGACCGAGATTCGAAAGATTCGGGGCAACGACATTTCCATGATCTTTCAGGAGCCGATGACCTCCCTGAACCCGGTCTTTACCATCGGGAATCAGATCATGGAGAATATCCTGCTCCATCAGCATACCGACAAGGCGGAAGCCCGCAAAAAGGCGATCGGCATGCTGGAACTGGTGGGCATTCCTTCCCCCGACAAGCGGGTGGACGACTATCCCCATCAGCTCTCCGGCGGCATGCGCCAGCGGGCCATGATCGCCATGGCCCTGTCCTGTCACCCCAAGCTCCTGATCGCCGACGAGCCGACCACCGCTCTGGACGTGACCATTCAGGCCCAGATCCTGGAGCTGATGAAGAAGATCAAGACGGACATCGGGATGGCGGTGATGATGATCACCCACGACCTGGGGGTGGTGGCCGAGGTCGCCGACAACGTGGTGGTGGCCTACGGCGGAAAGGTGGTGGAGTACGCCGACGTAGTCTCGGTCTTCAAGGATGCGCGGCACCCGTACACCCGGGCCCTCTACGACTCCATTCCCCGGGTGACCGATACCCAGAAGCGGCGGTTGGAGACCATCTCCGGCATGGTTCCCAATCCCATGGAACTGCCGGAAGGGTGCAAGTTCCACAACCGGTGCAGGTATGCCCGGCCGGTCTGCGAATCGGAAGAGCCGCCCCTGATCGATGTCGGAAACGCTCACCTGGTGCGCTGCTTTATTTATCATGAGACCAAGAGCCGTTTCTTTGACGATATCGACGGCATTGAAACGCTTCGAAAGAAAGGGTAGCCTGTGTCGGACAACGCTTTGCTCACCGTCAAAGGGCTGAAAAAATATTTCCCCATCCGCGGCGGGATTTTTTCCAAAGTGGTGGCGCAGGTCCAGGCCGTGGACGACGTCGGCTTTTATCTGAACAAAGGCGAAAACCTGGGCCTGGTGGGGGAGTCGGGGTGCGGAAAGACCACCACCGGGCGAATGATCATGGGGCTTCTGGTCCCTACCGCCGGAGAGGTGGTCTTCGACGGCAAGGTCATTTTCGAGCCCGAGACCGGCAAAATCCGGGTGGACCGACGGGACATCCAGATCATTTTTCAGGACCCCTATGCGTCTCTCAACCCCCGCATGACGGTGGAGGATATCGTGGGCGAACCCCTGATCATCCACGGCATCGCCCGGGGAAAGGAAAAGACCGAGCGGGTGGTGAAGCTGCTCGACACGGTCGGCCTGCCGCCCGGGTACAAAGACCGCTATCCCCACGAGTTCAGCGGGGGCCAGCGCCAGCGGATCGGCATCGCCCGGGCCCTCGCCCTCAACCCCAAGCTGATCGTCTGCGACGAGCCGGTGTCGGCCCTGGACGTCTCCATCCAGGCCCAGGTGATCAACCTTCTGGAAGACCTTCAGGCGGAGTTCGGGTTCTCCTATCTCTTCATCGCCCATGACCTGAGCGTCATCAAGCACATCTCCGACCGGGTGGCGGTGATGTATCTGGGCAAGATCGTGGAGATGGCCGAGACCGACGTGCTCTTTCGAAATCCGCTCCATCCCTACACCGAGGCCCTGCTCTCGGCGGTACCGGTGCCGGACCCCACCCTGCGGCGGGAGCGGATCATTCTCGAGGGCGATGTGCCCAGCCCCATCAATCCGCCCTCGGGCTGCCGGTTTCGCACCCGCTGCCCCTACGTCATGCAGGTCTGCGGCGAACAGGCGCCGCCCCTGGAAGACATCGAAGACGGTCACTATGCGGCCTGCTTTCTGAGGTACTGACCATGGCGAAGCGGGAATTCATCAATCCGGTGAATCTGCCCCCGCCGGTCGGCTACACCCAGGCGGTATCGGTGACTCACGGCCGGACCCTCTACATCTCCGGCCAGGTGGCCTATGATGAACAGGGAAATATGGTGGGGCCGGGGGATCTGCGCAGACAGACCGAGCAGACCTATGCCAATCTGGAAAAAGCGTTGACCGCCGGGGGGGCGACCTTCGACGATGTGGTCAAGACCACCCATTTTGTAGTGAACTACACCCCGGACGACCTGCCGATTCTGCGGGAGATTCGATCCCGGTACTTTCACCCGGACCGCCCGCCCGCCAATACCCTGATCGGGGTTCAGGCCCTGGCGCGAGAGGGATTGCTGATCGAAGTCGAGGCGGTGGCGGTGGTGGGTCCGGCCGAATAGAGAATCGACCAAGGCAAAATATTTGCCCCTCGGCATTCGGGATTTCAAAAAGAGAATGATCGGGAATTAGAAGGGCGGTCCTGCGTTTTTTTAAAGCGGGCGGAAACCCGGGAATAAGTTTGCTTTCCGATTCATTTGTGCTTATCCTGACATGTTGGATAAAAAAGCGACTTTAATTTGCCGATCCCGCTTTCTGTGAATGAAAAAAGAATTATACCACATCCGGGTCGGGAATAACCATTTTGGAGGTTTATTTACACATGGGAATGATATCACGAGATGAATTTGTTGAGCGGATGACCGCTGAGGGAAAGCCCGATTGCCCCCATTGCGGGGAAGAAATGAACATCTGGGAGGTGCCGCCGGTCAACTTCAGCGACGGACTCGGTTGGGGGGTTCCCTATCTTTACGTCTGTTTCAATGACGAGTGTTCCCTCTATAAACAGGGTTGGGAGAACATCCAGGAGAATTACGGTCAGCAGGCCTCTTACCGGTGCATGTGCGTACCCGGGGAGGAAGGCTTTGAATGCATGCCGGTCTTCAGCCCCATGGGCGCCAAAGGGCAGTTGATCGACGACCAGGTGATGATGCAGGAGGAGATGCTCAAGGAGAGTATCAAAAAGGGGTTTTCCATTCTGACCGAGTGCTACCTTCAGAAAGACGGCATCAGCTGTCTTCGGCTCCTGACCGACAGTGCGGAGCCGGCCCGGGTTCGGCTCAAAGCCGCCGAAATGATCGGCGATATCGGGGAACTCGAAGCCGTCGATGCGCTGCGAAGCATGAAGTTTCCCAACGAACCCCTGCAGCAGCAGGTGGATGCGGCCGTCAAAAAAATCCACGAACGCCACTACACCCGGGAATGTCCCTTCTGCGCCGAGATCATCAAAAAACGCGCCAACATCTGCAAGCACTGCCAGAAGGAAGTGGCCGGAGTGTAGCCGAATCCGTATAAAATAAGAAATCAGGGGTGGTTGAGCAATCGGCCGCCCTTTTTGTTTGTCGCCGCTGCTTCCGA
>JAABSQ010000633.1 GCA_011390315.1 Desulfobacteraceae bacterium | reverse complement strand
GCCGAAGGGGAAAAGACCTCCCTGCGCTTTCCGGTGGAGGCCCGGGCCGATTACGGGGCCGCCGATATCCGCCTGCAAGTGTCCGGGGAAGGGATTCGGCCCGGGGAGGGGATTCGGCCAGGAGAGGGGATTCGGATAGATCGGAAATGGCAGATGGGGGTGCGGCCCGGATATCCGGCGACCGCCCGGAAGGTGTTTGAAATTCTGGGTCCCGAGGAATCCTTTTCCCTGGACCCGGGCCTTGCGGCGGATCTTATTCCCGAAACAGTGGCTGGCGATCTGAAGATTTCCACCCGGCTACCCATCAATTTCCAGAATGCCATGAAGGGGTTGATCGATTTTCCCTACGGATGTCTGGAGCAGGTCTCCAGCCGGGCCTATCCGCTTCTGTTCGCGACTCCGGAGCAGATCGCCCGCTATAACCTGCCGTCCATCACCCGGAAGGAGCGTCTTAAACGCCTCCGTTCGGCGGTGGACCGGTTGGCGGCCATGCAGCTGGCCTCGGGCGGGTTCGGGCTGTGGAACAAAAGCAGCCCCGAATCCCCCTGGCTGACCGTCTATGTGACCGATTTTCTGCTCACCGCCCGGGACCGGGGCGTGGAGATTCCCCCCCCCATGACGGATTCGGCCCTGACCCGGATCGAGGATTATCTGAAGCGGGCGGCCCCTTTGCCCGATTATATGGACAACACCGACCGGGAATCCCTTCAGTTTGCGGTGAAAAGCTATGCCGGATACGTGCTGGCCCGCCTCAACCGGGCCCCGCTCGGGTCTTTGCGCACCCTCTACGACAACCACCGGGATCAGGCCGTTTCTCCGCTTCCGCTGACCCATCTGGGGGTCGCTTTGGAGCGTATGGGCGACATGAACCGAAGCCGGGCGGCCCTGGAATCGGCGGTGAAAATGCGTTCGGAATCGGATCGATACCGGGCGGATTACGGCACCCCGCTTCGGGACCTCGCCCTGACCGTGTCGCTGCTGGTGGAAAACGACAAGGAAAATCTGGAAGGCATGGACGCCCTCTTGGCGGACCTCGGGACCGCCCTGCGGCAGAGACGGTGGCTGAGCACCCAGGAAAAATACGCCCTCTTCTCGGCCGGAATGGCCCTGGCCGAATCCGAAGATACCCCGTGGTCCGGAACCCTGAAGGCATCCGGAAACGACTTTCAGCTGAATGAACGGGGGAGTTATCTGACCCACCTCTCCGAAGGGGAGATCGCCCGGGGGGTTTCTTTCGTATCCCGCAGCCCGAACCGTCTCTATGTTTCAGTCATCGTCGACGGCTATGCGAAAACGCCTCCCGAACCGGAGGATGAACAGATCGCCGTTTCCCGGGAATGCTTCGACCTCAAAGGGAACCGGGTGGAACGGGATCGATTCTATGTGGGGGAACTGATTCTGGTTCGCCTGAAGATCGCCGCCAAACAATATATCCCCGACGGGCTGGTGGTGGATATGCTGCCCGCCGGATTCGAAGCGGAAAATCCCAATCTCAACCAGACCTTCAAAATGGAGGATCTCGAGATCGAGGGAGAATCGATCTGGCGTCAGAAAGAAGGGGCGGATATCCGTCATGAAGAGTATCGGGAGGATCGATACGCGGCGGCGGTTCGGCTGAACGATCATTCCGTGACCCATCTGTTTTATCTGATCCGCGCGGTCACGCCGGGGACCTTTTCCGTTCCCCCGCCCTTTGCGGAGGCCATGTACCGACCCGAGGTGCGCGGCATCGGAAAGACGCCGCCGCCGGTGACGGTGGTGAACCGAAATCGGGAGGCGGAGAAAGCGGATTCGGCGGAATCCGGAAAGGAAAAACCTGAAATCGAGGCGCAATGATTGAAAAGTTCCGTTTGAATAGATATCTTTGATCATTCGGAAACGCGAAGTCCATTATCGGCGCTTCAAAAATCGCAGCCTTCATGTAAACAGGAAAGGAAATCACGATGGAAAAGAAAACCTTCAGCATACCCAACATCTCCTGCGGACACTGTACTTCAGCCATTGAGCGGGAGCTGAAAGAGCTCGACGGGGTGAAGGACGCCCAAGGGAATATTCAAGAAAAGAACGTCACCGTAAACTGGGAGGCCCCGGCCACCCAAGAGAAAATCCTCTCCACTCTTCGGGAGATCAACTACCCGGCGGCGGAATAGACCATTCTAATGAACGAGCAGAGGATCGATCTTCCGATCACCGGCATGACCTGCGCCAACTGCGCCATGAATATCGAGCGCACCCTGGGCAAGGTGGCGGGGGTTCAGGAAATCAACGTCAATTTCGCCTCCGAGCGGGCCGCCGTGGTCTATGACGCCGAAGCGGTGACCCTGCCGGAGATCGTCGACAGAATCAAGGGGGCCGGGTTTCAGGTAGCGGTTCGGCACATCGATTTTCCGGTACGGGGGATGACCTGCGCCAATTGCGCCATGAACATCGAGCGGACCCTGAAAAAAAAGGTGGAGGGGGTGTTGAATGCCTCGGTCAACTTCGCCTCCGAGCATGTATCGGTGGATTATCTGCCGAACCTGACCTCTCCGGAGGCCATGGCCCGGGCCATTGAAAAAGCCGGTTTCACCGCCATAATGCCCGAGGAAGGGGATGAGACCGATCCCGAGGCCCGGGCCCGGGAAGCGGAAATTCGGGATCAGACCCGCAAATTCATCGCCGGGCTGATTTTCGGAGGGGTTCTCTTTGTGCTCAGCATGGCCCGGGATTTCGGTCTTCTCGGCCCCTGGAGTCATGCCCCCTGGGTCAACTGGTTGTTCCTGGCCCTGGCCACCCCGGTGCAGTTTTACACCGGATGGGATTATTATGTCGGGTCTTACAAAAACCTGCGCAACCGCACCGCCAATATGGATGTCCTGGTGGCCATGGGGTCCTCGGTGGCCTATTTTTATTCCATCGGGGTGATTCTGTTTCCGAGGATCGGGGATCACGTCTATTTTGAAACCGCCGCCGTGATCATTACCCTGATCAAGCTGGGTAAGCTGCTGGAAGCCCGCACCAAGGGCCGGACCGGGGCCGCCATACGAAAACTGATGGACCTGACCCCTCCGACCGCGGTAGTGATCCGCGGGGACCGGGAGGAGGAGGTGCCCCTGGCCGAGGTTCAGGCGGGGGATCTTCTGGTGGTCCGGCCGGGCCAGGCCATTCCGGTGGACGGCAAGGTCATGGAGGGGACCTCCAGCGTGGATGAATCGATGCTGACCGGCGAACCCCTGCCGGTGGACAAGGGGCCCGGGGATACGGTCATCGGCGGCACGGTCAACCAGCAGGGGATGCTCAAATTCAAGGCCGAAAAGGTGGGAAAGGAGACCGCCCTGGCCC
Organism: Desulfobacteraceae bacterium; assembly: GCA_011390315.1. Taxonomy (GTDB): domain Bacteria; phylum Desulfobacterota; class Desulfobacteria; order Desulfobacterales; family Desulfococcaceae; genus JAABSQ01. The sequence continues at coordinate 2,059 of JAABSQ010000633.1, read as the reverse complement.
AGATCATCCGCTTGGTGCAGGAGGCTCAGGGAAGCAAGGCCCCCATTCAGGCCTTGGCCGACCGGGTGGCTGCGGTGTTTGTGCCCGTCGTCATCGTCATCGCCCTGACGGCCTTCGGAATCTGGTGGTTTGTCGGCGGGGAGTTTGTTCCGGCGATGATCCGGCTGGTGGCGGTTCTGGTCATTGCATGCCCCTGCTCTCTGGGGCTGGCCACGCCCACGGCCATCATGGCGGGCACCGGCAAAGGGGCGGAACAGGGGGTTTTGTTCAAAAACGGAGAAGCCCTGGAAGCCGCCGCGGGACTGGATACCATTGTACTCGACAAGACCGGCACCATCACTCAGGGAAAACCGGTGGTCACCGATCTGGTGGTCCTGGATGGGTATGCTTCCGATGCCGATGGGCTGATTCAGATCGCCGCATCGGCGGAAAAGGGATCGGAGCATCCTCTGGGTCGGGCCATCGTTCAGGAGGCGGAAAACCGATCGATTCAGCTTTCGGAACCCAAACACTTTCGAGCCTCGGGCGGATTCGGGGTGGAGGCCGAGGTCAACTCCCGGAACATTGTGGTGGGAAAACCCGGATGGTTCGATCAACTCGCGATTCCCTTTGGAGAATCGGCCTCGGAAGTCGAACGGCTGCAGGGCCAGGGAAAGACGGTCATGGGGGTGGCGGTAAACGGAAAGATGGCCGGTCTGATCGCCGTGGCCGATACCCTGCATCCCGAGTCCAAGGCGGCCATCGAGGCGCTTTACGGCCAGGGCCTTCAGGTGGTGATGCTGACCGGCGACAATTACCGCACCGCCCGGGCCATCGCCGATCAGGTGGGGATTGAGGACATCGTGGCGGAGGTTCACCCCGAGGAAAAATCGGCCAAAGTGAAGGCCCTTCAAGAAGAAGGGAAGAAAGTGGCCATGGTGGGCGACGGCATCAATGATGCCCCGGCCCTGGCCCAGGCGGAGATCGGAATGGCCATCGGAACCGGAACCGATATCGCCATCGAGGCCGCCGATGTGATTCTGTCCAGCGACAACCTCAAAGGGGTGCCCAAGGCGATCGGGTTGAGCCGGGCCACCATGCGGACCATTCGGCAGAACCTGTTCTGGGCCTTTATTTACAACATTCTTCTGATTCCGGTGGCGGCGGGGGTATTGGCGCCGTTTGAGGCCCTTCCGGGTATGTTGCGCCATCTGCACCCCATTCTGGCCGCACTGGCCATGTCTTTGAGCAGCATCACTGTAGTGGGCAACAGCCTGCGGTTGTACCGGTCCCGGTAGGAGGCGATCATTCTTAAGGAGAACGCGATACGGCTTCGGGCCATTCTGCTGGTGCTGGCCCTTCTGGCTTTTCTGTCGGCCGGACTGGGGGGATACGGCTATTACAGCTCTTTGAAAGAGCTTCAGATCAAGGAGGCCGAGCGGCGAACCATCGCCCAAGCCGCCAATGTCAAAAACCATATCGACTCCTATATCGCTGAAAATCTGAAAGCCGCCCGGGCGATTTCCCGGGTGGATGAATTCCGGAACGTCTTGACCCTGCCCGATTCCGAACATCTGTCCGAGGCCAACCGGGTGTTGGATCTTTTCTGTGATGCCCTGGAGGCCGGCGTCTGTTATCTCCTGAACCGCGAGGGCGTCACCCTGGCATCCAGCAACCGGGCCGAAATCGACAGTTTCGTTGGAAAGAACTACGGATTCCGGCCCTATTTTCAGGAAGCCATGGCCGGAAAGTCGGGGGTCTACATGGCGGTGGGAGTGACCTCCGGAATTCGGGGGCTCTATTACAGCCAGCCGGTCTGGGCAGAGACCTCATCGCTTCCTTTAGGGGCGGTGGTGGTGAAAGCCCCGGTGAATATTCTCGAAACCGGCATCTACCCCGATGACGAAGGAATCTGGGTGCTGGCGGACCCCCATGGAATGATCTTCGCATCCAACCGGCCGGAATGGCGGTTTCAATTGCTGTGGGAAACCCCTCCGGCGGAGCTGGAGAATATCGGCCGGCTGCGCCAGTTCGGGGTGGGGCCGTGGGAATGGATCGGTCTTCGACCGGATGGGCAAAC